>JBDNIX010000215.1:0-14556 GCA_041688045.1 Nitriliruptoraceae bacterium | reverse complement strand
CTGGTCAAAGCGCATCACCTGGGGCACCGTGGGCGTGTAGGACAACAGGATGCCACCCGGCGGCAGGGCCGTCGCTGCCGCCGAGGTCACCAGCCACGGTTCGAGCAGGTCGAGGATCACCCGGTGGGCGGTCACGCCGCCCAGTCCTTCGACCACATCCACGACGCGGAGTTCCCAGTTGTCCGGCCACTCCCCCAGGAACCGTTGCACGTTTCGTTCGGCGACACGGGCATGGTCGTCGCGTCGTTCGAACGAGATCACGCGGCCGGTTGGCCCGACCGCAGCCAGGAGTGCGAGCGTCAACGCACCGGATCCCGCGCCGGCTTCCACGACGGTGCAGCCGGGTCGGACGTCGGCGGCGGCCAGGATCATTGCCTGATCCTTGGTGTAGACCACCTGTGCGCCGCGCTTCATCTTGAGGATGAAATCCTCGCGCGTCGGCCGGAGGACCACGACCTCCATGTTGCGGTTGGTGCGGATCGCCGTGCCCTCGACCACGCCGATCAGATCCCCGTGCGACACCAATCCGGCGTGACTGTGCCACTCACCGCCCGCCTCCAGGGTCACGAGGTAGCGACGCTTCTTCCGGTCGATCAGGACCACCAACTCGCCGGCGGCGAGCGGCGCATCGGTCCCGGGGAGCCGGGGGGTCCCGTCGAGCGTCGCGGGCGCAGTCGGATGGTTGGGCTCGGTCATGCGTTGACCTCGGCATTCAGCAGGGGCAGCATGGACAGGATGGGCTCCTGCTGTCGGCAGAACGTACAGACCTCGGTGACCGTGGCCATGCCGCAGCGCGTGCAGGCCCGAAGATCCGCGGAGTGCTCGTCACCGTCGTCCGGTGGGGTGCGCTGGTGAGGATCGAGGAACCCGAACAGTAGCTGGGCCTTGACACCGGGCGATCCCGCCTCGAGCAGATCCAGCGCCGCCTTGAGGTCATGGCCGCTGTCGTCGGCCACGGGCGGACATTCCTCGACGACGTCGTCGATCCCGCGGACCACGCAGGAGGCGGCCGTCTCGCGCTCCGAGAGCCGGTAGAGCGGCTTGCACGTGCGGGTCTGCAACCCACCGGGTTCCGGGAGCACCGGCCTCTGCCGTGCGAGGAAGTCGTCGTGCCGTCGCAGCACGTTTCCCAGCAGTGTCGCCGCCTCGTCATCGAGGTTGTGGCCGGTCAGCAGGACGTCGTAGGCCTCGGCAAGGTCGACGATGCGTAGCTGCGCGCCGCGCCGGTCCGCGAACGCCCGGCAGGTATCGCGACTGCGGGTCGAATACCCACCGATGGCGAGTCCGACGTACAACCCGTCGACGCGGTAGCCCATGGTCAGCAACGCGTCCCACAACGCCAACGAGTCCTTGCCCCCCGACACCGCCACCAGCAGGCGGTCGTCGTAGGTGAACATGCGCTCACCGTGTTCCAGCCCGTACCCGTGATCGATGGCCTTGCGGACCTGGTTGTGCACGTGATCGACGACGTGGCGGGCACACCAGGCGGCGCGATGGCGAGGCTCCTCGATCACCGGCACCGTGCGCGCGGGCAGGTCCAGGATGTCGAGCAATTCGGCCCCGCGGGTCGGCCCGGGGACGACCCGGATGGTGTCCGGATTGCGGGTGTTCACGATCACGTTGGGAGCCCTCCTGGCCGGCAGGACGACAGGGTGCCCACTGACGCGCTGCCGAGAAGCAGTCAGTCCTGAGAGCCGGCATCGTCGGGGGTCGCGCCGGCTGTCTGCAACGCCGGGGCCGGATCCAGCGACGCGTCGACGGCGAACGACTGGGCGACGCCGGGCTGGAGCACGACCTCCTCGCCCTGCACCGTGATGGCGATCTCGTCGCCGGCGATGATCTCGAAGGTCGACTGGTCGTGGGTGAGCGTGACCTGCAGTTGACGGTCGTGGAACCGCAGACCGAAGGCCAGCCGTCGCCACGGTGTGGGCAGGCGTGGATCGAACGACAGGTGCCCGTCGTAGTCCCTCAGGCCTCCGAACCCGTAGATCAGCACCATCCAGACACCGCCGGTCGACGCGATGTGGACGCCGTCGACGACATTGCCGGCCACGTCTGCCAGGTCCATCAACAACGCGTACTGGAAGTACTCGAGCGACTTCTCCTCGTAGCCGATCTCCGAGGCCAGGATCGACTGCACACAGGCCGACAGCGACGAATCCCCGGTGGTCAACGGGTCGTAGTAGTCGAAGTTGCGCCGCTTCTGTTCGAGTGAGAACTGGTCGCCGAGCAGCACCATGGCCAGGACCACATCGGCCTGCTTGATCACCTGATGTCGGTAGATGACCAGCGGGTGGTAGTGCAGCAGGAGGGGATACTGGTCCCCCGGCGTGTTGGCGAAATCCCACACCTCTTTCGCCAGGAAGTTCTCGTCCTGCGGGTGGATCCCCCGGTCCGCGTCGTACGGGATGTGCATGCTGTCGGCGGCGCGTTGCCACGCCAGGACCTCGTCGTCCTGCAACTGCGTGGTGTGGACCAGGTTGCGGTAGGCGGATGGCTCCTCCTCACGCATCCACAACATCACCTCGGCGGCATAGCGCAGGTTCGCGCGGGCCATCAGGTTTGTGAACGCATTGTCGTTGACCACCGTGGTGTACTCGTCCGGTCCGGTTACCCCGTGGATGTGGAACGCGTCGGTGATCGGGTTGAAGAACCCCAGGTGGGCCCACAGCCGGGCGGTCTCGACCAGCATCTCCGCCCCGACCTCGCACAGCAGATCGCGGTCGCCGCTCACGTCGACGTACCGCTTGATCGCGTAGGCGATGTCCGCATCGATGTGGTACTGCGCGGTACCGGCCGCGTAGTAGGACGATGCCTCCTCACCATTGATCGTCCGCCACGGGAACAGAGCGCCATGTTCGGACATCTCTGCGGCCCGGTCGCGCGACAGGGCCAGCATGGAGTGGCGGAAGCGCAGGAGGTTACGGGTGATCCGCGGTTCGGTGTAGGTCAGGAACGGCGCGACGTAGACCTCCGTATCCCAGAAGTAATGCCCTTCGTACGCCTGGCCGGTCAAGCCCTTGACGGGGATGCCGGTCGTCTCCGCCCGCGCGGACGCCTGCAGCAACTGGTAGAGGTTCCAACGGATCGCCTGTTGGACCCGGGCGGGACCGTCCACCTGAACGTCCGCGCGACTCCAGACGTCATCGAGGTAGGCGCGTTGCGAGGACTCCAGGGTCTGGTAGCCGTCCTTGACGGCGCGATCCAGCGTTCGACCGGCCCGGTCGACCAACTCGCCGGACGGAACACCGCGTGAGGTGTGGTAGCTCATGTACTTGGTGATGCGGATCGGCACGCCGGCGCGTGCCTCCACCGTCACCACGACCTTGCTGAGATCCTCCGACCACGACCGCTGGGCGTGCCACGCGTTGTCGGTCTCGATGACGTGGTCCACGCCGACGCCCAGCGTCATCCGCGAGTTGGAGGTCCGGTAGCCGGTGATGAGCCGATGCGCTTCCTCGACGTGGTCGCGGGCGTTGAGCACGCGCCCGTCGAAGCGGCGGGAGCGCCGTGGGTCCGCCCCGTTGCCGTTGCGGGGCTCGTCCTGGGCGCGCGAATCCTGCCGGTTCAGCAGCTGAGACGACAACAGCACGGGCGCATCGGTGTCGACGGTCACCTCGTAGCTGATGGCGGCGAGGTGGCGGTGGTCGAAGGACACCAGACGCGTCGAATGCACCCGGACCTGTTTGCCGCCAGGGGTCGACCAGTTCAGATCTCGGCGGACGACGCCGTCGCGAAAGGACAGTTCGCGTTCGTACTCGGTGAGCCGCGCGGTCGGGAGGAACAGCGGCTCGTCATCGACGTAGAGCTTCAGGATGGTGGCGTCGGGCACATTGACGATGGTCTGCCCGGTGCGCGCGAACCCGAACGCCTCCTCGGCGTGCACAATGGGCCAGGTCTCGTGGAAGCCGTTGATGAACGTGCCCGCCTCGATCGCTGGCCGGCCTTCCTCGAACGTGCCGCGCTGTCCGAGGAACCCGTTCGACAGCGCGAAGATGGTTTCCGCATTCCCCATCCAGGGTTGCGAGAACTGCGTTTCGATGATGCGCCACTCGTCCAACGGGTAGATGTGTTGCGGAGGCAGGCGCAGATCACGCGGGATCATGACAAGGTCCTGAGGCAGCGGGCGAGCAGACGGGCAGCGGTGTGCGACCGCGGCCCGGTCCGGGAGCGGGGCCGCAACGCTAGCCGCGACCGGGCGGGTCGTGACGGTGGTGGCACGCAAGCGGCTGCGTCGTTCCGGCAGTTTCGGCAGTGGACGGTCGTGGTTGTCAGTCGCTGTACGCGACCTGACAGAATCCATGGTTGCAGTATCCCCCCGGGTGCTTGTGCAGGTACTGCTGGTGTTCGACCTCGGCCCCGTAGACCTCGCCGAGATCCTCGATCTGCGTGTGAATCTGCCCGAATCCGTTCTCGGTCAATTTGGCCTGGTAGCGCGACAGGGAGTCCCGGACGATCGCACGCTGGTCGGTGCCGGTCACCAGCAGGCACGACCGATACTGCGTCCCGATGTCGTTGCCCTGGCGATGGAGCTGCGTGGGGTCGTGGTTCTCCCAGAACGGTCCGAGCAGTCCGTCGTAATCGATCACCGCCGGGTCGTACACGATGCCGGCGACCTCCGCGTGTCCGGTCCGCCCCGAGCAGACCTCGCGGTACGTCGGATTGGGGGTGTACCCACCGGCGTAGCCGACGAACGTGGTGTAGACCCCGGGAAGCGACCAGTAGAGGCGCTCCGCGCCCCAGAAACAGCCCATGCCCACGACGGCCAGTTCGTGCCTCTCGGGCCACGGTGGCACGATCGGTCGGCCATGGACGGCGTGAGGTTGCTGCACGGCGATCGGGGTGTCGCGGCCGGGTAGCGCTTGATCCGGTGTCACCATCTCGGCCGGCTTGGATCCGAACACGAAACATCTCCTCGGCAGGGGCACGGCGATCTGCACGGCGGTGCCGTCATCATCCAGGGTACGACGATGAGCGCGACCGCGGTGACGACCCGGGAGCTCTAGGCTCGCGGCCGTCCGCTGTCGTCCCGCCCCGGAGCCATCATGCCCACACTCGCCATCGTCCGCCACGGTCAGTCCCTGTGGAACCTCGAGAACCGCTTCACCGGCTGGGTGGACGTGCCCCTGACGCTCAAGGGCACCGAGGAAGCACGTGACGGCGGTCGTCGACTCACGGGGATGCACTTCGACGTCGCCTACACGTCCACGCTGGTCCGGGCACAGGAAACCCTGCGCATCATTCAGCAGGAGGCGGGCCTGGATCTGCCCGTCATCCGCGACCAGGCGTTGAACGAGCGCCACTACGGCGATCTGCAGGGTCTCAACAAGGCGCAGACGGCCAAGGAGTACGGCGAAGAGCAGGTCCACATCTGGCGCCGGTCATTTGCCATTCCCCCGCCGAACGGTGAGGCGCTCAAGGACACCGCCGCGCGGACGCTGCCCTTCTTCGAGCGGGCGATCCTCGGGGACATCGTGCAGGGCAAGGACGTGCTGGTCGTGGCCCACGGCAACTCCAACCGGTCGATCGTCATGCGGTTGGACGGTTTGAGCGAGGACGAGGTCCTGGCTCTCGAACTGGGCACCGGCGTCCCGCTCGTCTACGACCTGGACGAGTCCGGCGCCGTCAAGGGCAAGCGCATCCTGGAGTGACGGTCAGGCGCCGCGGTACCCGCCGATACGCTCGATGGTGCCCAGTGCCCGCGTAGCGTTCGAGGAGCACCACCGTGCCCGATTCCGTCGTCCCCGGTCAGGGTTGGGGTGTTCTGCACCTGCTGCTGAAGGTCGATCACGCCGCGGCAGCCGCATTGCCGCCGGACGCCGCCAAGGCCTTCTGCACGACCCTGGAAGGGTGGCAGGACGAGCTGCAGCTGCACGTCTTCGCCGTCATGGGGCACAAGGCCGACGTGCTGCTCATGGCCCTGTCGGAGGACCTCACCCGCCTGCGTGCCCTGCAGACGGCGGTCCAGTCCACCGCCGCCGCTGCGGCGGTCACGCTCGACTGGTCCTACCTGTCGCTGACCGAGGGCAGTGAATACACCGACACGCCAGAGCGCTACCGGGAGGAGATGGCCGCCAAGGGCGTCAACGGCGAGGAACTCGACCGACGGGTCGAGCAGTTCGCCGAGCGCATGGCGACCTACACGGAATCCAAACTCCACCCGCAGATGCCGGCGTGGGAGCTCGGCTGCTTCTACCCCATGTCGCACCGTCGCGAAGGCGCCGACAACTGGTACGCCCTGGATTACGAGGAGCGCAAGCGGCTCATGGGTGAGCACGGTCGCAGCGGTCGGGCCTACACCGGCCGGGTCCTGCAGCTGGTCAGCGCGTCGACCGGCCTGGACGATTGGGAGTACGGCGTCAGCCTGTTCGCCCACGACCTGGCCGACATCAAGGACATCGTCTACACCCTGCGGTACGACGAAGCGTCGGTGCGCTATGCGGAGTTCGGCCGCTTCATCATCGGGATGCGTCGCTCTCCCGCCGACCTCGTGACGGAGATCGGCCTCGTGCCGTCCGACTGATGCCCGACGCCGGAGATCCACGGACCGCGCAGCTGCGCGCCGCCCTGGCCGCCCACCTACCGGGCGATGGGGCTGAACGCCGTGCACGAGACCGCACGTTGCAGGCGCTCGATGAGCTGACCGCACCCTTCGACCAGACCGCCGACACGACCCATGTCACCGGATCGGCCATCGTCACCGACGGCTCCGACCGTGTGGTCCTGCACCGCCACAAGCGCCTGGGCATCTGGCTGCAGCCGGGCGGCCACGTCGATGCGGGTGAGGACGCCACGCAAGCAGCCGTGCGGGAAACCCGGGAGGAGACCGGCCTGTCTGCACGCCATCCCGCCAACGGTCCGGATCTGCTCCACGTCGATGTCCACCCGGGTCCGCGTGGCCACCTCCACCTCGATGTCCGGTATCTATTGCTGGTCGATCCGGACGCGGCATTCGCCCCCGCTGACGGTGAGTCCCCCGACGTCGCCTGGTTCACTCCCCCGCAGACGGTCGAGGTCGCGGACGCGTCCTTGGCTGCGGCGCTGCGAGCCCTCCGACGGCGGTGACGGCGGGCCGCGATCAGGCTACGCCGAACGATCCCCGTGGATGGCAGCAGGTATCGACCAGGAGTCGGGCGGCGTAGCCGGGTCGGGTCGGTGGACGATCCCCGTCACGAGCACCAGCTATCGGCCACGTTGACGGGCGAGCGCGGGCCGTCGCCGATCAGAACAGCCGCAGGTGCGCGTCTTGCTCACCGCGCAGGCGCCCGAGGTCCACCTCCACCCAACCGATCCCCCGGGATTCGGCCAGCACCCGGGCCTGCGGCTTGACCGTGGTCGCCGCGAACAGTCCGCGGACCGGCTTGAGCATCGGATCGCGCTCCATGCGTTCGAGGTAGCGGGTCAGCTGCTCGACCCCGTCGATCTCACCGATCCGCTTGATCTCGACCGCCACGGCGGCGCCGTCCATATCCCGGCACAGCAGGTCGACGGGCCCGAGGTCGGTGCGGAATTCGCGCTGGATACAGACCAGCCCGTCCTCGAGGTGGGTCGGGTGGTCGGCCAACCGTTCCTGCAGTTCCCGCTCGACGCCGTCCAGGGTCAGGCCGCGGTCGGTGTCCAATTCGTAGGCGACCTCCTCGAGCACGTCTTCAAGCAGGATCGAGAGCGTCTCGCCCTTCGGATTGCTGACCACCCACCGGCCCGGCTCCTCGTGGAGCGTGTTGGGTGCGTTCATCCAGTTCAGCGGCTTGTAGGCCCCGACATCGGCATGGATGGCGACGCACCCGTCCGCCTTGACCATGATCAGCCGGACCGCCGACGTCAGCGTGGACGACAGGCGGCCGTCGTAGGTCGCGGAGCAGCGGGCAACGAGCAGGCGCATGGTCCGCCACCCTATCCGCCCGGAACCGGGGTGCCGATGGGCTCGGGTACGCTGCGAGGCCGTCGCTGCCGCCATCGCCCGGCTCCGGACGCGCGACGTCATGGGGGTTCCCGCACTGCCGCGCACCCCGAACGCTCCCGTACGTCTGCTACCTCGGATCGGATGCACCCGTGGCCCTCCAGGTCGGCCTCGTCGGCTTGCCCAACGTCGGCAAGTCCACGCTCTTCAACGCCGTGTCCCAGGCCGGCGCCGAAGCGGCCAACTTCCCCTTCTGCACCATCGATCCCAACGTCGGCGTCGTGGCGGTGCCCGATGCGCGGTTGCACCGGTTGGCGGAACTGGCGGCGTCCAAGAAGGTGGTGCCGACGGCGATCGAGTTCGTCGACATCGCCGGGCTGGTCGCCGGTGCCTCGCAGGGTGAGGGCCTCGGCAACCAGTTCCTGGCCCACATCCGCGAGGTGGATGCGGTCTGCAACGTGGTGCGATGCTTCGAGGACGACGACATCGTGCACGTCAGCGGTTCGGTCGACCCGGCGCGCGACATCGAGATCATCGACACCGAGCTCACGCTCAAGGACCTGGACGCGGTCGAGAAGCGCCTGGACCGTGCGCAGCGGTCCTCGAAGTCCGGGGACAAGGACGTCGTCCGCGAACGGGATCAGGTCCGGGCGCTGCACGACCACCTGGCCGCGGGCAACGTCGCCCGGACGTTCACGGGCGAACTTGCCCCGAGCCTCCGCCGCGAGTTGTCCCTGTTGACCGACAAGCCGGTGCTGTACGCGGCCAACGTCGCGGAGGACGACCTGCCCGACGGCAACGGTCACGTCGAGGTGGTGCGCAGGATCGCCGAGGCACAGGGCGCCGAAGTCGTCGTGATCTCCGCGCAGGTCGAATCCGAACTCGCGGAGTTGGACGGAACCGAGCGCGACGAGTACCTGGCATCGCTCGGTCTGGAACGGTCGGGCCTCGAACGCCTGATCGAACGGGCCTACGCGCTGCTCGGCCTGCTGACGTACTTCACCGCCGGCCCGCAGGAGTCGCGGGCATGGACCGTTCCGGCGGGTTCCACGGCCCCGCGCGCCGCCCGGGAGATCCACACCGATTTTGAACGCGGCTTCATCAAGGCCGAGGTCATCACCTACGACGACTACGACCGGTTGGGTACGGAAGCGGCTGCGCGCGAGGCCGGCCGGTTGCGGATCGAAGGCAAGGACTACATCGTCGCGGACGGCGATGTCATCCACTTCCGCTTCAACGTCTGACACGCAACCGACACCCCGCATCACCACAAGGAGCCCCCATGACGCGCACCGAGCCGATCACCCGGTTGGAGGTCGCGGCCTGTCCGACACACCGGATGGACGTCAAGCACTACAGCCCGTTCGAGGTGGGCTGTGCCTGCCTGACCGACGACCGTCGTCGCGAATTGGGTGTCCGACTCGAACGGGCCCGGTCCGAAGGCAACCCCCTGGCCGAGATGGCGGAGTGACCCGGCCGGACCGGTCCCTCGCCACGAACTCTCCGTGGCGCTGCCGCGCCCGGTGCGCCTGACCGAGAGGAGCCACGTCCCGTGGCCAAGAAGAGTCTCGGAGGCCGCATCCAGCGCGGCGCGCGTCTGGCCCGCACCGGGGTCCGTGGCGCATCCGGCATGGCCGGTGCCAAAGCCCGTGGGCTGACCGGCCGTGATCCCGACGATCTGCGCCACGACGAAATGGCGGCCCACCTCGCGGATGTCCTCGGGGAGATGAAGGGCGCCGCGATGAAGCTCGGCCAGTTGCTGAGCTTCGTGGATCTGGATGTTCCGCCAGAGGTGCGCACGGCCTACCACGAAGCCCTGGCGAAACTCCGCGACGACGCGCCGGCATTCGACGAGCAAGCCATTCGCCAGGTCCTCGAGGACGAGTACGGCGCTCCACCCGAGGAGGTCTTCGCGTCATTCGATCCGTCGCCGCTGGCCGCCGCGTCGATCGGTCAGGTTCATGCGGCCAAGCTCAGCGACGGTCGCGACGTGGTCATCAAGGTGCAGTATCCCGGGGTCGCAGAAGCGGTTCGCGCGGACCTGCGCAATGCCGAGTCCTTCGCGCCCCTCGCCCGATTCGTATCACCCAATCAGGAAATCGGCCCGCTCCTCGACGAACTCCGAGAGCGGGTCGACGATGAGCTCGATTACGAACGCGAGGCCCAGTATCAGCGGGCGTTCGCCGCCCGCTACGCCGACCATCCCTTCATCCACGTCCCTGACATCGTGGGCGAGCTGTGCCGGAAACGCGTGTTGGTGAGCGAGCGGGTGTACGGCCAACGGTTCGATGCCTTCGTGGCGGACGCCGACGACGCGGCCAAACAGCGTGTGGGCGAGATCATCTTCCGTTACGCCTTCGGTTCGATCGGCCGGTTCCGACTCTTCAACGGCGACCCGCATCCGGGCAACTACCTCATCGAGGAAACGGGCTCGGCTGACGACGGCGGCATCCGCGTTGCCTTCCTCGACTACGGGTCCGTCAAGATGTTCACCCGTGAGCGGTACTCCTCCATGCATACCATCGAGCAGGCGCTCTCGGCCGGTGACCGCGACCGGGCGATGACCGCGTTGCGCGACGCCGGGTTCCTGCCCCGCACGGCCGTCGCCGACGAGCAGGTGGTCTACGAGTGGTTCCAGCTGTACACCCGGCCGGTCCTCGAGGAGCAACCGTTCACGTTCACCTCCAACTACGCCGCCGAGGTGATCCGCTCGACCACCGACCCGCGTAGCCCCTACAACGACGTGCTGCGCAAGCTCAACCTGCCGCCGGACTATCTGTTGCTCAACCGGATCCAGTGGGGTCTGAACTCCGTGCTGGCCCGGTTGGACGCGACCAACGACTGGCGGGCGATCCGCGACGAATACGTCGTGGACGAGGCACAACCGGCCACACTGTTGGGCGAGCTGGACGCGGCCTGGTGGCAGTCGCAGCAGGGTGCAGCGAGCCACCTCTGACCGTGCCGCCCCAGTCCGCGCGCGACACGTGGTCGTCAGCTGCTGTAGATGTCGGCGATGACCTCGCTGTACTTCTCTCCGACCACGTTGCGTTTGACCTTCAGCGTCGGAGTGAGTTCATTGCCGATCTCGAAGTCCTCGGGCAGGATCCGATACGTGCGGATCGATTCGGCCTTGGAGACGGCTTTGTTGGCGTCGTCGACGGCCGCCTGGACCGCTGCGTTGAGGTCCGGATCGTCCAGGATGTCCGCCAGTTCCCTGCTCGGCTTGTCGTTGGCTTCGGCCCAGGTCGGCAGGGCCTCGGCATCGATGGTCACCAGCGCGGAGATGAAGGGCTCACCGTCGCCGATCACCATGGCCTGACTGATCAGCGCATGCCGCCGCATTCGATCTTCGAGCACCGCGGGCGCGACGTTCTTGCCCCCGGCGGTGACGAGGATCTCCTTTTTGCGGCCGGTGATACGCACGAAGCCTTCACCGTCCAATGAGCCGAGGTCGCCCGTGTGGAACCAGTCCCCATCGAGAACTTCCTTGGTGGCGTCGTCGTTGTTGTAGTAGCCCGGGAAGATGTGACCGCCCTTGAGCAGGATCTCACCGTCATCCGCGACCTTCACCGATGCGCCCGGAAGGGGCTTGCCGATCGTGCCCACGCGCCGGGCGGACGGCGTGTTGATGGTCGCGCCGGCGGTCGTCTCGGTGAGTCCGTAGCCCTCCAGGATCGGCATGCCGATCCCGTTGTAGAAGTGTCCGAGACGCTCTCCGAGCGCGGCGCCGCCGGAGACGGCCACGCGGGCCCGGCCTCCCATCGCGTCACGCAGTTTGCTGTAGACCAGCTTGTCGAAAACACCGTGCAGCAGCTTCGTGCCGAGTTTGACCTTGCCGGCCTCGTCCTGACGTGAATAGTCCTCCGCAACCGCAGCCGCCTTGTCAAAGATCTTGCCCTTGCCCTCCGCGTGGGCCTTCTGCTGCGCGCCGTTGAACACCTTCTCGAAGACTCGTGGGACGGCGATCAGGAAGGTCGGGCGGAAGATCTTGAGTTCTTCCAGCAGGTTCGGGATCCCGGTCGAGAAGGCCAGCAGCACCCCGCTGCGGATGCACGAGGTCTGGATGACCCGAGCGAAGATGTGCGCCAGCGGTAGGAAGAGCAGCGTGCTCTCCCCCGGCTTGAGGAACTCCGGCAGTGCCGTCGCCACCTGGGTCGCGTCCCAAACGAAGTTACTGTGGGAGATCATGCAGCCCTTGGGCCGGCCCGTCGTTCCCGAGGTGTAGACCAGTGTGGCCATGTCACTGCCGGTCACCGACGATGCGCGCTCGCCGATCGTGTCATCGTCGATCTCAGCGCCCTGCTGCTTGAGCTCCTCCAACGCACCGTCGTCGATCACGAACACGTGCTCGCAGTCGGTCAGGTTCTCCGCAACCGCGTCATAGGCGGTCTTCAGTTCGGCGCTTTCCGCGATCAGGGCGACGGCGCCCGAGTCCGACACGATCCATTCGACCTGCTCGGCGGACGACGTCTCGTAGATGGGGACGGTTACGCCTCCGGCCGTCCAGATGGCGAAATCCATGATGGTCCACTCGATGCGCGTGCTCGAGTAGATGCAGACCTTGTCGCCCTTGTCCACGCCCAGCGCCATCAGCCCCTTGGCGACGGCAAGAACCTCGTCGGCGAACTGCTGCGTCGACCACTCGACGAACCGGTCGCCCACACGGTGGGCAAGTGCCGGACGTGTCGGGTTGGACGACGCCGCCTCCCAGAGCGCATCGGTCAGGTTGCTCTCCGCCGAGACCTCGACCTCACCTGGACTGGTGTACTCCCGCATAACGTGTCCTCCCGATAGGGCAAACCGACGGCAATCCTATCGGAGCATGCGTGCCGGAGAGGGAGGCAACGTGACCGTCCGCACCGACCGCCACGATTCGGTCCTGATCGTCACCATCGACCGCCCGGAGGTGCGCAATGCGGTCGACGGCCCGACTGCGGCAGCCCTGGACCGGACCCTGCTGGCGTTCGACGAGGATCCCGAGCTGGCCGTCGCTGTCCTCACGGGCGCCAACGGCACCTTCTGCGCCGGCGCTGACCTGCAAGCCATCGACGATCCCGACCGTGCCAACCGGCTGGAGGCGGGAGGAGCCGGCCCGATGGGGCCTACCCGCCGGATGCTGGGCAAGCCGGTGATCGCGGCCATCGAGGGTCACGCGGTTGCCGGAGGGCTTGAACTGGCTCTGTGGTGCGACCTGCGTATCGTCGCGGAGCGTGCGGTCCTTGGGGTCTTCTGCCGGCGCGTGGGTGTTCCGCTCATCGACGGGGGGACGGTCCGCCTGCCACGGATCATCGGTATCGGGCGCGCTCTGGACCTGATTCTGACCGGTCGTGCCGTCGACGCCGCGGAGGCCCTGCAGATCGGCCTGGCGACGGAGGTGGTGGGTCACGGCCAGGCACTGGATCGGGCGGTCACGCTGGCCGAGTCGTTGGCTGCACTGCCCCAGACCACGCTGCGGTCCGACCTCCGTGCGACCCGTGAGGCCTTCGACCGCCCGCTCGACGCGGCGCTGTTGCACGAGCGTCGGCTCGGCGTGGACACGATCGCCGCGGGTGGATGGTCCGAAGGGGTGGCGCAGTTCCGCGCGGGAGCAGGCCGCAGTGGTGCCCCGATGTGACGTACCGTTCCCCGCCGATCCCGCCCTCGACCACCGACGGTCCGCACTCACCCTCCGAGGCACGATGTCCAGCGACGCTCCCGTGATCCGAGAGAACCTGACCCGCGACGAGGCCCGCGTCCGCGCCGCGCAGGTGTCGGACGTGACCACCCGCGTCCACCTCGATCTGCGCCAGGGCGCCACCACCGGCGCCGAAACCTTCGGTGCCCACACCGAGCTGACGTTCCGGATCGCTGAAGACGGCACGTCCACGTTCGTGGATTGCACGGCCGCATCCGTCTCACGCCTCGTCCTGGACGGGCAGACGTTGGATCGCGCCATGATCGATGCGACGCGCATCGCGTTGCCGCGTTTGGCCGCCGGTGTCCACACGCTGCAGGTCGAATCGGTGATGCGTTATCAGCACGAGGGCAACGGCCTCCACCGCTTCGTCGATCCGGCCGACGGCCGGGTCTATCTGCACAGCCAGTTCCAGCCCTTTGACGCGCACCTGGTCTACGCCTGCTTCGACCAGCCCGACCTGCGCACCGTATTTGCCGTGACCGTGACCGCACCCGAGGAGTGGGTGGTGGTGTCCAACTCGCCGGCGACCAACCGGCCCGCTGAGGGTGACGCCGGACGCTGGACCTTTGCCCCGACCCCGCGAATCAGTCCCTACATCACCGCCGTCGTCGCCGGGTCCTATACCTCGCTGCACGACCACCACCGTCGCGCCGACGGGTCGACCATTCCCCTGGGCATCTACGTGCGCCGATCGCTGGCGGACCACCTCGATGCTGATGAGGTCTTCGAGGTCACCCACCAGGGTCTCGTCTACTTCGAGACGCTTTTCGACCGCCCCTACCCGTTTGAAACGTATGACCAGCTGTTCGTCCCGGAGTTCTCCGCCGGCGCGATGGAGAACGCCGGCTGCGTGACCTTCTCCGAAACGTATGTGTTCCGCTCCAAGGTGACCGATGCAGTTCGCGAACGCCGGGCCGAAACGATCCTGCACGAGATGGCACACATGTGGTTCGGGGACCTGGTCACGATGCGCTGGTGG
>JBDNIX010000214.1:0-14489 GCA_041688045.1 Nitriliruptoraceae bacterium | reverse complement strand
GTCGATCGCCGACGGTAGGCCCGGAAGGAAGGGGTCGTACGGGAAGCGCCAGACGGCGACACGATCTCCGTCGGAGGTCAGTTCGAAGGTCCCGTCCGGCATCGGCCGCGCATCCACATGCGCGACGAGCAATGCGTCGCGAACGTCATCACCCACCCGGATCGACGCCGCGAAGACATACGAGACCGATCGTCCGGCACGGTCGTGGATGCTGCGGAGGACCGCGTGCTCGAGGGTTCCCCCGGCCGCGTCCGTGGCCGTCGCGAGCAACTCCTGAACCCCAGGTTCCTCGAGGTGGCGGGCAGCCCGAAGCGGGTCGGGCGTCGACGGGCGGGACGCGGACATGATGCTCCTCGTGGCTGGCGGTTGTCGACGGGAGTCGCAGGCTCGGGCAGCGGGATGACGCAAAGCTGAGGCCGGGCTGAGAATTCTCTTAGGAAGTGGGACGTTGGGGCTGCCGTGCCCCATACTCCCGCCTATGAACGTACTCATCGTCGAAGACGAGGCCCGGATCGCGGCGTTCATCGAACGCGGCCTGCGGGCCGAGGGCTTCACGGTCCAACTCGCCGGCGACGGGGAGGTCGGACTGGCTCTGGCCGCCCAGGACAACGTGGATCTCGTGATCCTGGATCTGATGCTGCCCCAGCTGCCGGGCGAGCAGGTGCTCGAGCGGCTGCGTCGCAAGCGACCCGACGTGCCCGTGATCGTGCTCACCGCGCGTGATGCCGTCGAGGACCGGGTCCGCAACCTCAATGCGGGTGCCGACGACTATGTGACCAAGCCGTTCAGCTTCGCCGAACTGCTGGCGCGAGTCCAGGCCCGCCTACGTGCCCGCGACCAGCAGAGTTCGACCGAGCTCCTAGAAGGGGAGCTGTCCCTCGACCTGCGTGCACGCACGGCGCGACTCGACGGCCACGAAGTCACGTTGACCTCCCGGGAATTCGGGCTCTTGGAGACCTTCCTCCGCCACCCGAACCAGGTGCTGTCGCAGGTGCAGCTCATGGACCGCGTCTGGGGGTACGACTTCGATCCGGGGTCGAACGTGGTGGAGGTGTATGTCGGCTACCTGCGCCGTAAGCTGCGCAAGGACCTCATCGAGACCGTGCGGGGAGCCGGCTACCGGCTGAAGGTGTAGAGGTGGAACGGCTCCGTCAGACGTTCTCGTCGCTGCGGCTGCGCGTGCCGGCGACGGCCATGATGGTGTTCGTCGTGAGTCTTGGCGTGTCCTCCATCCTGGCCTATGAGTTGCTCCTGCGTGATGCCAGGGCCGACATCGACATCGTCATCGATCGTGAACAGCAACGATTCGAGCGCTCGATGGGCGAGTTGCTCGCCGAGGGCCAGGACACCGACCCGCAGCAGGAGCCGGTAGACGCCCTGCGCGAGGCGGTGACCCGCTATCTCACCCTCAATCCGAGTACGGATTCCTACTGGACGATCGTCACCTTCGCCGATGGGCGCCAACTGGCTGCCGCCAACGGTCCCCCGGACCTCGAGCCGTTGTATCGCGACGATGCGCTGCCGTCGGGTCGTCCCAACATGATCGAAACCGTCACGATGGAGACCGGGGACATCCGCACATCGTCTGTCCCCGTCTCCATCGACGGTGAGCAGCTCGCGACCCTCCAGGTCGTGGCCCCGCTCGGTCCCGAGCGCGCAGAGGCCTTCGAGGCGGCGCGGCTGGTGGGCACGGCCGCCGGTATCGCCCTGCTCCTGGGCGGCATCCTGCTCGGCGCATCGCTGTGGCGATCCCTGACGCCACTGGGAGAGCTTGCAGCCACCGCGCGATCGACGGAGTTGCAGTCGCTCGATGCGCGGGTCGAGGTCCCGGACACGGGCGACGAAGTGGCGATCCTCGCTCGCGAGTTCAACACCATGCTCACGAGGTTGGAGGATGCCAGCTACGCTCAACACGAGTTCATGGCCAGCATCGGGCATGAACTGCGCACGCCGATCACCATCGCCCGCGGCCACCTGGAGATGCTCGAGACCCTCGACGAGCACGATCCCGCGGCAATTCAGGACACCGCCGGAATACTCCGGGACGAGTTGGGGCGGATGGGGCGGTTGGTCGAGGATCTCATGGCGATCGCCCGTTCGGACATGCCGGACTTCGTCCGTCCGCGGCCGATCGATTTGGTCCAGTGGTTCGAGGACCTCGAACTGAAGCTGACCGGACCTGCGGCCGGACAACGCGTCCACGTGGCTCCCCCACCCCCGGTGACCCTGCACGCCGACCCAGACCGGATCTCGCAGGCCGTCCTCAACCTCGTCAACAACGCCAGGGTCCACACGCCGGCGGACACCACGATCCGGGTGAGTGCCGTCGTCACGGACGACCAGGTGGCGATCGCGGTCACGGACGATGGCCCGGGAATTCCCGAGGAGATCCGTGACGAGGTCTTCGGTCCCTTCGTCCGGGCCGGCGAGACGCCGTCGTCGTCGGGTCTCGGCCTGTCCGTGGTGGCTGCCGTTGCAGAGGCCCACGGCGGCGACGTCTGGTTGCGCACCGGCGCCGACGGCACGCGCATCGAACTCCGCCTTCCCTGGCAGCCGGACACTTCGGACGACCACGACCTGATCGCCGAGGCGCCGACTGAGACCCTGGTGATCCACGATTCTCCGGTCGACCTGGACGTGGCGGATGTTGCCACCGCCCGGGTCGATCGCACCAACTGATCGGAGCTCGTCATGGACGCACCCAGACGCTGGCAGGTGGCCTCATTGGCCACGGCGGTGGCCAGCATCAGTATCGGTGGACTCATGCTGTCCCGTCCGACCAGCGAAGCTGTCGCGCCCATTGCGCTCGACCGCATCGCGGACACCCGGGAGTTGAGTGTGGCGTCACCCTCGGACACCGTCAGTCCTTCGACGTCCGCCGCCGACCCGATTCGCGAGATCGTGACTCCCGAACCGATCGACAGTCCGGTGCAGCCGCTGTCCGAGGCCTCGGTGGCCAGTCCCGATGACGAAACGTCGAACGGCAGCACGACGACCACGACGCAACCGCGTCGTCCCGCCCCGGAGCCGGCGCCGGCTCCCGCCGATCCCGACAGTCCGGACTCCGTCGACAGTGGGTCGTCGATCGACTTCTGAGACGGGGCGGGTCAGGTGATCACGACCAGGTCGTCGCGGTGGATCACCTCACGCGCATAGCCGACGCCGAACTCCTCGGCGGCGACGGAGGTGGATCGCCCGGCGATGCGGCTGACGTCGCTGACGTCGTAGTTGGAGAGTCCTCGCGCGACGACGGTACCCCCGGGGTCGACGACCTCGACGGCATCGCCGACGCCGAACGTTCCGTCGACTCGTGTCACCCCCACGCTCAGCAGTGACACACCCCGCTGGCGGAGCGCTTCGGCCGCACCGTGGTCGACATGGATGCGCCCATGAGCGGTCAGGGCGAAACCGATCCACAACCGTCTGGCCTCGATGCGCTGTGGCCGGGCGACGAACCAGGTCCCGACGTCCTTGCCGTCCAGGACCTCAGCCAGAACGCCGGGCCGGCGCGCGTCCGCCACCACGGCATGGGCCGCTGACCGGACCGCGACACGCGCGGCCTCGACCTTCGAGCGCATGCCGCCGCTGCCCACGTACGAGCCGACTCCGCCGATCGTTGTCAGATCGAGTGTGTCGATGTCGTCGACCCGGCGGATGAGTTCGGTGCCCGGATGGATGCGCGGATCGTGGGTGTAGAGGCCGGAGACATCCGACAACAACGTCAGCAGCTGCGCCTCGAGCATCGAGGCGACCAGAGAACCCAGATGATCGTTGTCCCCGTAGGACAGTTCATCGGTGGTGATGGCATCGTTTTCGTTGATGATCGGAACGGCGCCCAGTTCGAGCAGACGACGGATGGCGGTCCGGGCGTTCAGATACCGCGACCGGTGGACGAAGTCGTCCTGCGACATGAGGATCTGTGTGGCAGCCAGGCCGTGCTCGGACAGCACCCGTTGATAGGCCTGGATGAGTTCCCCCTGCCCGACCGCGGCAGCAGCCTGCAACGTCGGCAGATCGGCCGGTCGGCGCTCGAATCCCAGCAGGCCCATGCCGGCGGCCACCGCTCCCGAGGACACGAGCACGATCTGCGTGCCTGCATCGCGGGCGGCCGCCACCTCGGCGGCCAGGCGCTCGACCTGCGGATGGTCAAGGCGGCCATCCGGCCCGCGGAGGCTGGAGGAACCGATCTTGACGACGGCCAGGGTGGGACGGCGGAAGCGACTCACGACGGATCCTCGTCAGTTTCCTCGGCAGCGAGTTCCTCCAGGCCCTCCTCGGCTTCGGCAGCCAGCACCGCGGCGCGTTCGTCCGCGGGCAGATCGTCCAGGTCCGGCTCGAAGTCGAAGACCGAATCCCGGATCACCACATCGTCTCCAGCGCGCGCGCCCGCGGCGATCAGGGCCTTTTCGACCCCCGCGCGCCGGAGCCGACCCTGGAGGTAGCGGGCGGCTTCGTGATCCTCGATCGGCAGCATCTGGACCCAACGCTCGATCCGGGTGCCGGCGACCACGAACCGTCCTTCGCCGTCCCGCGACACCGTGAAGTCGGGCCCCTTGGGCTCGATGCGCAGCAGGACCTCCTCGTCGGGGTCCACCAGGTGGCGCACCTCACCGATGTGGGCACGCTCCTCGTCCACCAGGGCCCCCAACCGGTAGCGAAGAGCGTCGAGCCCATCGCCGCTGATCGCGGACACCTCGAGGACCTCCTCGCCCTGCTCCATCAATTGATCACGAGCCAGTTGCGCCATTGCGCGACCGTCGGGGAGGTCGACCTTGGTGATCACGACCAGTTGCGGGCGGGTCAACAGCTCAGGGTCATGCTGGCGCAGTTCGTCGCGCAACGCCCGCAGGTCGCGGATCGGGTCCCGATCGGTTTCCATCGGCATGCCGTCGAGGACATGCAGCAGCACCTGGCAGCGTTCGATGTGGCGCAGGAACCGGATGCCCAGGCCCTTGCCCTGGGCAGCGCCTTCGATCAGGCCCGGCACGTCGGCCAGCACGACATCGATCGGGGCGCCGTCAGCGCGGTTCCCGGCACGCATCACCCCCAGGTGGGGGGTCAGGGTCGTGAAGGGCCAGGCCTCGACACGAGGCTTGGCCGCCGAAAGGCGGCCGACGAGTGACGACTTCCCGGCCGACGGGAACCCGACGAGCCCGACGTCCGCGATGAGCTTGAGCTCCAGCCGAAGGCTCACCTCCTCGGTCTGTTCGCCACGCTCCGCGAAGGTCGGAAGACGACGGTGCCGGGTGGCGAACGACGCGTTGCCGCGGCCACCACGGCCTCCCGGTGCGGCGACGAACCGCTGGCCGTCGCGCACCAGGTCCGCCAGCACGCGCCCCGAGTCGCGATGTCGGACGATCGTTCCGATCGGGACTCGGACGATGTGGTCGTGCCCGGTTGCTCCGGTCTTGTTCATCCCGGCGCCGTGCTCACCGTCCTCGCCCCGCTGGTGGGGCGATCGATGCAGATCCAACAGCGAGGTGACGTTGGTGTCGGCCATCAGGACCACGTCACCGCCACGGCCGCCGTCACCGCCATCCGGCCCACCGCGCGGCACGTGGGCCTCGCGCCGGAAGGACACACTCCCGTGCCCGCCAGCGCCACCGCGCACATGCACGGTGCACTCGTCGACGAAACTCGGCGTGTCCACGACAGGATCCTTCAGAGCGGACGAAACGCAAACGAGGGCGGCCGTCGGAACGGCCGCCCTCGTCACACGATGTGGGTGGGCGTCAGGCGTCGACCGGGTCGACGTTGGCGGTGGTGCGTTTGCCGCTCTTGCGGAAGCGGACCGAGCCGTCCGTCAGGGCGAACAACGTGTCATCGCCACCCCGCCCGACGTTGTCACCGGGGTGGACGCGCGTGCCACGTTGGCGCACGATGATGCTGCCCGCGGTGACGACCTGGCCGCCGAAGCGCTTGACGCCGAGCCGCTTCGCGTTGGAGTCGCGCCCGTTGTTGGACGAGCCGCCGCCCTTTTTGCTGGCCATGTCGGTTCTCCTCGTTCCCGCGAACGCCGAGCTGTCGGTCGGCTGGGGAGATCAGATCTCGTCGATCCGGATGCTGGTCTGGTGCTGACGGTGGCCGCGACGCTTGTGCTGCCGCGACTTGTTCTTGTAGGTGAAGACCCGGATGCGGGGCGCTTTGTCATGTCCCGTGATCGTGGCCCTGATGGCCCGGTCGGCGACATCCTTGCCGGCCGTGACCTCGTCGCCGTCGACGACCATGAGCGCCGGCAACGCCAGAGAGTCGCCGACCTCACCGGTGAGCTTCTCGACGGTGATCTCCTGGCCCGCTTGGACCCGGTACTGCTTGCCGCCCGTGGCGATGACCGCGTACACGGTGGCCTCCTGTGATGTCGACACGATGCCGTACGGCCCGTGCGGGCGCCGTCGCGACGGCGCTGATGGCTGAAGGATGCGTCGCCGCCAGGTCCATGCCATACGCACCGGGAGGGAGCGGGCCGGCACGCCGGTGGAGGGCGATCCCGGCCACCACCGAGCCCGAGGATACGGCTTGGGTTGAGCGAAGACGTGCGAGGGCGCCGCTGGCGCACCACGCGTTTGCGTACGGTACCCGCCCGCCGCCCGTAGGGTCAACCGCGCAGCGCGTCCAACGCCAGCGCGGCGACCGCCCGCCGGTCCCCGGTACCGAGCACGCGGGTCAATCGGGGTCCGACGCGGTCCATTCGCCGGTGGGTGTGGAACCAAATGGGCTTGGTTGGCAGTCGGAACGGACCGCGAACCACGGATTTCTGCACGTCCTCCAGCAGGTAGGTGTTGTGCACGACGCCGACACCGGACTGGATGTCGGTGGGGGTCGCGCCCGGATAGGCGCCCCACGACGGTGCGACGAACCCGTATGCCGTCCCGGGATTGTGGTTGACGACCACGCTGCCGTACTCCAACCGATCGATCGCCCGCTCCACCGCTTCCGCGATCAGCGGGTCCTTCAAGGATGCAGGGTGGACCAGGAGCGTGGCCGTCAGCGTGCCCCACAACCGGTCGTTGCAGAAGTCCACCGCAGCTTCGAGGTAGTCCGGGATCGACCGTTGGACGTCCAACGCCACTTCTGCGAGCACGGCACAGAACGCCTCGGTGGTGAAGGCCAGGTCGGGCGAGGTGTCCGGATCCAGTTCCGGAATCAGCGTGAACGGCACCTGGTCGTCCGTATCGGGGCCGTACAGTTCCGCGTGCCTGTACGTCTCGGTGAACGCCTTCCAACGATCCCGTGCGCCCGGGTAGTACGGCGCGCGAGGTTCAGCGGCCCGCAGTGACGCACGTACCTGGTCGACGAGCGCCTGGCGTTGCGCCCAGGATCGATGCTGGACGATCACCCGGGACGCGAGACAGTTGAACCCCGCATTGTTGGTGAGCATGGACGCGATGTTCTCGCCGTGGAACGCCAGGTCAGCATCGCTCCAGGGGCCGGGAACCACGATGACGGGCGTCACGTTGCCGAGTTCCGCCGTGACGGGCGTGGTGCGTTGCGGCTCGCCCCGCTCCTTGGCGGCGTCGCCGGCCGCGCCGGGACCGAACACCATCGTCTCGTAGGTCTTGTCCGACCCGGTGAGGTGAATGGCGTCAACCATCTCGTGGTCGGTGAGGTACGCCCCGACCTCGGCACCTCCGTAGGCAATCCGCAGGACACCCGCGGTGACCAGGGGGGCGAACGCCTCACCGATGTGGGGCCCCAGGTGCTCGTTGACCGGGTTCATCTTCAGGAGCACGGCGAAATTCAACGCGAACAGGCGGTAGAGGACGTCCATCGGCCCGATCGACGAGACATTGCCCGCGCCCAGCACCAACGCAACCTCCGGCGTGGCCACGTAGCCGTCACGGTAGATGCGTCCCATCCGCTCGCGGGCCTGCTCGACCGTGACACCTGGCTGCAGCCGCACCTCGGCCTGGAACCCGAGGAACAGCAGGCGATCGAGAGCATCCGCGGGCATCACCTGGACGCGCACCTGACCGCGGTCGTCCTCGGCGAGACTGGGTGGCTGGGGGTGGCCAGTCTCCTGGATCTGCAGCAGCGTGCGGCGCAGTAGGGCGAGGTTGCGAACGACCAGGGCAGGTCCATCGATCCACTCCTCACCGCGCAGCGTCGATCCCGGGGCGATGCCCTTGGCGGTCGCCGCGGCATCGGCCCATGCCGGCGCTGCCGACAACGTCGACTCGATGAGTTCGTCGAGCAGCTCGATCCGTTGCGCGACGCCGGTCCGCGCCCATGTATCCGCACCCGCCCGGAGGGTCGCCAGCGCCGCATCCAGGTCCTCGGTCGAGGTGGCGGGGATCCCGCGCGCCGGTTCGGGGTTCGGCATCGCGCCGTGGCTCGGCGGAACGTCCGTGGTCATACGCATGGACCCTTCGTCGTGGCCCGCAGCCTACGTCGACCCGGTGAGGCGCGGCGGCCCGATCAACGGCGGACACCACTGGTTCCGCGGATCCAGCTCGCGTAGAGCGCCCCATACACCCCTCCGGCCGCGAGCAGTTGGTCATGCGTGCCGCGTTGGACGATCCGGCCCGCATCGAAGACCAACACCTCGTCGGCCGTCTCGGCCGTCGACATCCGATGGGCGATCGTCACGGTGGTTCGCCCTTCGGTGAGGCCGGTCAGAGCTCGCTGCAGCCGGGTCTCCGTGGCCGGGTCCACCGCGGAGGTGGCCTCGTCGAGCACGAGCAGGTCCGGGTTGGACACATAGGCCCGTGCCAGCGCGACCAGTTGTCGCTCGCCACCGGACAGTCCACTCCCCCGCTCGCCCACCCGGGTGTCCAGGTGATCGGGGAGCTCATCCACCCAGTCGGCCAGTCCGAGTTCCAGGAACGCCAGGCGCAGATCGTCCTCATCCAGGTCGGGAGCGCCCATGCGCACGTTGTCGGCGATGGTCCCGTCGAACAGTGCTCCGTCCTGGGGCACCATCACGACCCGCTGCCGCAGCGAAGCGAATCGGACCTGCTCGATGGGCACGCCGGCCAGGTGGATGTCTCCTTCGACCGGATCCATCAACCGGGTCAAGAGCTTGGCGAAGGTGGTCTTTCCCGACCCGGTCTCACCGACCACGGCCACACGGGTACGGGGCTCGATCCCGAGCGTGATGTCGTGCAGGACGACGGGGCCCGTAGCCTCCTGCGCCGTCTCGCCGGCGTGGGGATACCTGAACCCGACGTTCTGGAACCTGAGCCCGATCGGCCCGGGAGGCAACGCCCGGCCGTCCTCGCCGGGATCGGCGACGTCGGGCGGGATGTCCAGGACGTCGAGGACCCGACGCCATCCGGCGACCGCATTCTGGCCCTCGTTGATGACCTCGGCGGCGATCAGGACCGGATCCACGAACAGGGTGATCAGGAACAGGAATGCCACGACCGTTCCCACGGAGACCTCGCCGGCGGGCCCGAACCAGATCCCGACGGCCAGGACTCCGGCGCTGGCCAGGGCACCGAAAACCTCGCCGGAGCCGGAGAAGATCGAGGACAGCCCACCAGCCCGCACGGCAGACCGACGATGGGCCTCGATGGCGGCATCCAGGCGGATCTGGGTGCGCTCTTCGACGCCGTAGGCGCGCACCACGGGCGCCCCCACGACCGTCTCGGCGACGACACCCAACAGGCGACCGATGTTCTCACGGACGACCTGATACGCCGCAGTGAGGCGTACCTGGAACCACCGGGCCGCGAGGACGAACGGCACGAAGACCAGCAGGACGACGGCGGTCAGCCGCCACGAGTAGACGAACATCACGATCGTCGCCACGAGCAACTGACCCGTTGCGGTGATGAGGTTGAGCCCACCCCATTGCATGAACCGACTGATCTCGTCGATATCGCTCGTCACCCGGCTGACCAGAGACCCCCGTTGCTGCGCCGCCTGGTGGAGCATGGAGAGGTCGTGGATGTGGCGAAACGCCCGGACCCGGAGACTGGCCAGCGCGGTTTCCACGACGGTCGCCAACCGATAGTTCATCCACCCACTGGCGAGCGCCGTCAGCACCACGGCCAGGCCCGCCAGGCCGACGACGCGGGCCACCAGGTCCACGTCGACGCCGGCAACGTCCAGTCCGTTGTCGATGGTCTGTTGGATCGCGATCGGCACGATCGCCCGACCGGCCGTGGCCAACAACGCCAGCGCCAGCGTGCCAGGCAGGCCGACCCGTAGCTCCGGGCTGAGCGACACGCCTCGCACGACGGTGCGCAGCGGCCCCTCTGATGGGGCGGCGGGAACGGAACCGGACGTCATGTCGACTCCCGCCCGTCTCGCACGACGTCGGACTCGTGCTCGTACGCGGTGACGAGATCGCGGTACCCGGGCACCTCCCGAAGCAGCTGCTCATGCGTGCCGCGGGCCGCCACCCCACCATCCCGTAGGTAGAGCACCTCGTCCGCCAGGGCGATCGACCCCTGGCGGTAGGCGACCAACACCACCGTCGAGGGCAGGTCCGCATCGGCCAGCCCCCGGAGGATGTCCGATTCGACGGACGGGTCGACCGCACTGGTCGCGTCGTCGAGGACGAGCAGGCGAGGCCTGCGGACCAACGCGCGGGCCAGGGCGATGCGCTGGCGCTGGCCGCCGGACAGGGTCGCCCCCCGCTCACCGACGACGGTGTCGTAGCCGCGGTCGAGTTCGCGGATGAAGCCGTCGGCGCGCGCGAGCCGGGCCGCCGCCACCACCTCGTCGTGGCTGACATCGGCTCCGAGCGCGATGTTCTCGGCGACCGTGTCGTCGAACAGGAATGCCTCCTGGAAGACGATGGTCGCGTTGCGCGACAGTTCGTCGCGGCGGAGATCCTTGAGGTCGTGGGAGTCCAACGCGATGCGACCCGTGTCCGGATCGAACAGCCGCACGAGCAACGCGGCCACCGTCGACTTGCCGGATCCGGTGGCACCCACCAGTGCGACGGTCCGCCCGGATGGGATGTCGAAGGACACGGACATGATGCCCCGGGCGTGGGACTCCTCGGGGGTCGCCAGCGACGTCGCGGGACCGGAGAGTTGCTCACGCACGCTGGAGGGATGGGTGAAGCCCACCGCCTCCGACGTCACGGTCGCTCCACCGTCCGCGGTCGTGGTCGTCTGGCCGTGGGTCATCCGGCCGGTGGCCGACAGCACGCGTTCGACCCGATCCCATCCGACGACGGCGCGTGGCAGTTCCCCGAGCAGCCACCCGAACACCCGGATCGGCAGGGCGACCAATCGGAACAGATAGGCGAAGGTGACCAGATCTCCCGGCGTCAACGCGCCGTCCTGGACCCGCCGCGTCCCGACCAGCAGAACCAACAGGATCCCGATGTTGGGCAGGGCCTCGATGACCGGATCGAAGAACGCCCGCAGCTTGCCGACGACGATCATCTTGTCGCGAAGATCGTCGGCGATGCCCCGGAAGCGAGCGGTCTCCTGTTCCTCGCGGCCCATGGTCTTGACGACCAGGGCACCGTCGAACGACTCGTGGGCGACCTCGGAGACGTCGGCCCGTGCCTGTTGGGCAACGGTGGCCGCGGACCGCATCCGCCGCTGGTAGAACCAGTTCGCGAAGGCCAGCAACGGACCGACCGAGAACCCGATGGCGGCGAGGAAGGGATCGGTGACAATCAGCAGCACGGCCGTAGTGACGACCAGCAACGTGGCACCGATCGCCATCGGGAGCGGCGCCGCGACGAAGAACGCGGACTCGACGTCCGCATTGGCGTTGGACAGCAACTCACCGGTCGGGTGCCGCCGGTGCCAGGCGATGGGCAGATCGAGGTAGCGACGCGTGACCTCCCGGCGGTACCGCGACTGCAGGGAGAACTGGGCGATGTAGGCACCCAGCCGACGGCCGACCACCCCCACAGCCTTCAGGGTGGCGACCCCGACGATGAGTAGGACGGCGATCGTCAGCAGTCGGCCGTCGATCTCTCCCGCTTCCACGGTGGGCAGCAGCACCTCGTCGGTCGCCCAGCCGAGCACCAGAGACGCCGCGACCGTCATGCCAGCGTACAACGCCGACCCGCCGATACCGATGGCGAACGGCCCCTTGGCATCGCGCAGGGCGATGCCGATCACCCGACCACCACGACGAATCAGACCCTCGGCGGATGGGTCACGGGGTGTGGGACGGGAGGAAACGGTCACAGCCAGCCACGGTACCCGCCCAGGGAATCTCTCGATCTCGAGACAAGGCGGTCGACGCCGTGGGACCCCCGCCGGCAGGCGGTTCACGACCAACCGGGGCGGCTGGTCAGGTCAAGCCGACGAGTGCGGCGACCGCGCCGGCGAGCGCGAAGAACTGACCGACGGACACCAGCAGCAGATCGCGGCGCCATGCCGCCGTGAGCTGACCCGTCAGCACCGCGGACTGCGCCTCCACCCGACCGATCAGGACCGCGGACTGCGCGTCCAGCCGGTTGGTCAGCTCCGCGGACTGCGCCTCCAGCTGACCCGTCAGCTCCGCGGACTGCGCCTCCAGCTGACCCGTCAGCTCCGCGGACTGCGCGTCCAGCCGGTTGGGCAGCTCCGCGGACTGTTGCGCCAGCGCGTGATCGAGATACGGCTCGCTGACGTGACGATCGAAGGCATCGGTGATGACGGCGGCGTCGTCCACACCGATCACCTCCTCCAGGTGGGCTTCCCACGCCCGCAACGGGCGCCTCGTGTCCGTCATCATGGCGTTGCTCCGTCCGGTTGGCAAGCACGATCACCGTACGCGGCGACGCACGCCCGCGGCCGACCCGACTGCTGAGCTGTGGACGACCGCTGCCGACACCGCACCGATGGCTGCGGCAGCGGCCCGGTTTCTCAGTCGAACTCGGAGATGATGCCGCGCCCCTCACAGGCCTCGCAGGCGTGGCTGAACGATTCGATCAACCCCTGGCTGACGTTCTTCCGGGTCATCTGCACCAACCCCAACCGTGACACGTCCGACACGCGCGTCTTGGTGCGGTCCCGCAACAACTCGCGCTTCAGGCGCCGTACGACCTGGTCCTGGTTCGCCTTGAGCAGCATGTCGATGAAGTCGATGACGATGATCCCGCCCATGTCCCTCAGGCGCAGCTGACGCACGATCTCGTCTGCGGCTTCCAGGTTGGTCTTCAGCACGATCTCCTCGAGGTTGGTGTCAGCGCCACCGGTGAACTTGCCGGTGTTGACGTCGATCACCTTCATCGCCTCGGTGGTCTCGATGATGAGATACCCGCCGGACGGCAGCCAGACCTTCCGACTCATGGCCTTACGCAGCTGGTCGGCGACGTCATAGGCGGCGAACAGCGAGGGCAGCTCGGCGCGTCGTTCTGCGGCCGCCTGCAGTTGCGCCGGCTTGAGACCGGCCGTGCTGGAGACCACTGGCGTCGACGGTGACCCGTCGTCCGATGACGCGTCATCCCCCGTATCGCCCGGGACAGGCGGCTCGGCGGCATCGAGGGCCGGTGCGCCGGCGGCCCGCGACCGGGCGTCCGCAGTCGGCTGGCCGTAGAGCTCGACCTTGTCGAGAAGTTCGGGTGCCACTTCCTCGAGGTATTCACGCACCTGGTGGTAGAGATCCTGGTCGTCGACGACGCAGCGCTCGAACTCCGGACCGAAGTTGTCCCGGATCACCTTGACGACCAGTTTCGGCTCCTCGTACACCGACGTGAGCGCCTTGGCATCCGCGGCCGCCTGCTCCACGCGCTCCCACTTGGTCAGCAGGCGCTTGATGTCGGCGGTCAGCTGCTCCTCGGTGGCGCCCTCCGCCGCCGTGCGCACGATGACGCCGTGGTGGTCGGGCTTGACCTGCTTGACGATTCTGCGGAGCCGGTCGCGTTCCTTGTCGGTGAGTTTGCGCGAGATTCCGAACAGCTCCGAGTCCGGGGCCAGCACCATGTAGCGACCGGCCAGGGACAGATGCATGGTCAGGCGCGGCCCCTTGCTGCCCATGGGGTCCTTGGTGACCTGCACGAGCACCTTCTGGCCCGGCTTGAGCACGTTCTCGATGCGCTCGTCCTTGCCCTCCTCGAGATCCAGTTCGTCGAACAGGACCTCGCCGGCGTACAGGACCCCGTTGCGGCCCTTGCCGATGTCCAGGAAGGCCGCCTCCATGCCCGGCAGCACGTTCTGGACCCGCGCCATGTAGATGTTGCCGACATAGGTCACGTCCTCCTTGCGGGTGACGTAGTGCTCCACCACGGTGCGGTCCTCGAGCACCGCGATCTGCGTGCGGTCGTCCCCCGCAGTGACCAGCATCGTGCGCGGCGGGCCGTCGAGGATGGCCCGCCGGACCTCTTCGCTCACGCCGCCCACACGCTGGGGCTTCCGCCGTCCCCCACCGCCGCCACCGTTGCCTCGCTTCGCAGCGATCCGCGTGCCGCCCTTGGCGATCGATCCTTCGACGTCGTCACCGGGCCCCTTGGCAGCCGCGTCCCCCGACGAATCCCTGCCGGACGAGCCCTTGGCGTCCAACCCGCCCTTCGCGTCCGACCCGCCCTTCGCGTCCGACCCGCCCTTCGCGTCCGACCCGCCCTTCGCGTCCGACCCGCCCTTCGCGTC
>JBDNIX010000213.1:0-3848 GCA_041688045.1 Nitriliruptoraceae bacterium | reverse complement strand
TGGTAGAGCCCGATCTGTTCGGGAGTCATGGGGCAGTGGTCCAACGCGTCGATGCGGTCGGGGAGCTCTTCGGCGATGACGGGCTCCGCCTTCGTGCGACGGAACACCAGCACGCCGTTCAACGTCCGGAGGGCCGATTCCGCCCGGTTGCCGTCCTCGGTCGCCTTCTGCATCTGTGCCACGAAGGTCGCCCGTTCGCCCAGGAGCCCCGGGTTGACGAAGTCCATCAGCGCCCACAGATCGCCGAGCCCGTTCTCGATCGGCGTCCCGGTGAGCACCAGGCGCGTCCGGGCATCCAACCGCCGAAGTTGTTGCGCGGTCTCGCTGGCCGGGTTCTTGATGACCTGAGCCTCGTCGAGAACGACTTTCCCCCACGCGATGGACGACAGCGCTTCGATGTCCCGCACGGCGGTTCCGTAGGTGGTGATGATGAGGTCGGCTTCCCCGACCGTCGCCAGCAGTTCCTTCGGGTCGGCGCGGTTCTGGCCGTGGTGGATGGCGACCTTGAGGTCGGGGACGAACCGCTTGGCTTCCGTCGCCCAGTTCCCGACGACGGCGGGCGGAGCGATGACCAGGCCCGTTCCATGGTCGGTGCTCGCCAGGAGGTTGGCCAGCATGGTCGGCGTCTTGCCGAGCCCCATGTCGAGGGCCAGGCATCCGCCCAAACCGGCCGTGTCCAGGAACTCCAGCCAGGCCAGGGCGTTCGCCTGATAGCTGCGGAGCTCACCGTGGAAGCCGTCTGGGCTGGTCGGCGGTTGCTGGGGGATCTCGCTGGCACTGCGTAACAGGTCGGCGGCCCAGCCTTCGCCAGCAACCGAGACGGGACTGCCAAGGGCCGTACCGTCCAGACCCAACGCGTACCGCAGCATGTCGGCGCCGGACAAACGGTTCTTGTCCGCGCGCTGGGCGAGAGCGGCGGCCGCTGCCTCGAGGTCGGCGTGCGCGACCTCGACCCACTTGCCGTGGGATTTCACCAGTGGACGCGATTCGGACGACAGACGGGAGATGTCCTCTGCCGACAACTCGACGTCATCGAAGACCGCTGACCACCGCACGTCACTGAGTTGCTGCGCGCCGACGGCGGTCTTGTCCCCGCCGAGCGAGGTGATCCGCAGCGTCGGCGTGGCCTTCTTCGTCGAGAGGGGAGGTACCCGTACCTCGAAGCCGGCAGCCGTCAGGACCGAACCCGTGGTGGTCATGAGGTCCCATGCCTCGTCCTGGCTCAGGATGACCTGGCCGCGGCGGGTGTCCTTGCCGCGCTGCAGTGGCTCGTATAGTCCTTCCAGCCGCTCGAGTTCCCGCTTGAGCCGTTCCTTGCGATCATGGTTGGCGCGGGACATCGCCGCTTCGACGTTCTCGTCCTTGCGACGCCCGTCGGAAGTCAGGGTGCGCAGCAGCCAGGCGTCGCCGTCGTCGGGCGGATCGAGTTGGACGGTCAACGCCAACTTGGTGGTTCCCGTGACGCCATCGGCCCAGGTCTTGAGCCCCTTGCGGATCTCGCTGCCCTGTTGGTGCGGTGCCTCGAAGGTCGAGCCGTCGAGACGGCCGAGGGCCGCTTCGGCGATGTCCGATGCCCGCTGAGGGTGCGGCGGTGGAGCCGGGACCTCGACGCGGGCCGCGGAATCGCGACAGACGGCGTCGACGAACCCGGTCACGATCGCACGGGTGACCTTCCGCTGGTCGCGTTGGCGCTCGACCGCGGCGACCGCGCCCGGCATCGCACGCGCGAGGTCGGACAGTTCGTCGTGGTCGATCAACGTGGGTTCCCAGCGCACGGCGAAGAACGACCGGTTGCCCGAGGCGTCGCCGACCTTCTTGAGCTGCGGCACCATCCGCCCCTGTGCCACCAGGCGGATGGCGAGCGCGGCGGTCAGCCCCATCCACGTGACGCTGGCTCCCAGCTGATCATCGTCGGCGGTGGCACTCAGGGCCACCAGCCAGCCGAGGCTCTTGTTGATGGGCGCGCTGAGCGACTCGGCCGAGGCGCCGTTGGGGAGCTTGACGGGCTCGTCCGGCTCCCAGGTGCCGCTGGATGCGCCTGCGGCCGCCAGGCGGTCGCGCACGGCCGCGGCAGGTTCGGGGTCGTGGTCTGCACCTGCAGCCCACGCCACGATCTGCCCGCGGTTCCAGGACAGCTGCAGCTGGGGGTGGGCGATGACCGGCGGAGCCGGCTCCTGCTGTTGCTTCTGTGGCGGAGAGGTGTCCGCCTGTCGCTTCGGATCCGCGGCCTTGTCGGACGTCTGGCCCGGCTTGCCACCACCTCGAGGTTGCTGCCCATTGGTCCGAGGCTCGATCCGTGGACCGCGCTGGTAGGGCGTAGGTGGTGGGAGCGCGGCAGGCGCCTGGCCGGTCAGATCGACCAGCATGCGATCGATGCGTTCGCGTTCGTCGACGAAGTCGGCGATCACCAGATCCCGCTCGGGGCCGGTCACCTGCCGACCCAACCGGTCGATCTTGGTCTGCACGTCACGACGCAGGGCCTTGAGCGCGAGGACCCAGTCGTCGACGAAATCGCGCAGAAGATCGACCTCGTCGGTCGATGCAGCTCCGTCCAGGTGAAGCTGTGCGAGTTCCTGGAACTCGTCTGGGCTCACCGGTGGGATCCGGGTGCTGGTGGTGATGGCCGTGTCCTTCGTGCGGTGGTTCCTCCACGCGACCCGTCGGGTAGCGGTGGATGGATTGCGGGGCCCGTCACGGGCGAGGAGCGTGGGCTTGTCACGGCGGCGGCTTCGCGAGTCCACCGGCACGGCGTGCCAGGTGGTCAGGCGATCATGGGTGCCGCTCCCGAAGCCGCATCCGCGGCGGTTGGTTGGCGCCGGCAGGATCTTCGTCAGCAGGATCGTTCCGGCGGTGTCGAGCCACGAGCCGACGCCGCCCCGCAAGGCGGCGGGTCCGGCTGTCCCCGCCACCAACGGCCACCGTGGGCCTCGGTCGGTCTCACACTCGTTGGCCACCATTCGCGCCCACACCCGGTGGGAGCGATCGTGACGCGAGCAACACCGCATGCTTCGTGCCGACTGCGTGCTCTTGCGTAGCGTACCGCGATGATCGCCGTCGCGACAGTGTGCACCACCAGCCTCGCGTGCGCCGGGTGCGCCACGCCAGCAGTCTCCGTGATGACCTGGCACGGGTCGGCCACCGTTCGGCCATGGACAGACAGACCTGTGGATGCCATACTTTCGGACATCCAACTATCTGGCGAGGACGCCCGCCCACCCGCGGGCCGACTGTCGGAGGATCCCCGAGGTGCCCGATGGCCGTCCCGTCCGCCGATCTCCACGTGCCCGTGCATCCCGTCAGGTTCGTGACCGCCGGCAGCCTGTTCGATGGGCACGATGCGGCTATCAACATCATGCGCCGGTTGCTGCAGTCGCAGGGCGCCGAGGTGGTCCACCTGGGGCATGACCGCAGTGTCGAGGACGTGGTCACCGCCGCGGTCCAGGAGGACGTGCAGGGCGTGGCGGTCAGTTCCTACCAGGGCGGGCACGTCGAATACTTCACCTACCTCGTCGAACGGCTCGCCGAGGTCGGGGCGGGGCACGTCAAGGTCTACGGTGGCGGTGGCGGCGTCATCGTGCAGGACGAGATCGACCTGCTGCATGAACGGGGCGTGACCCGCATCTTCTCGCCGGCCGACGGACAGCAGATGGGGCTGCCGGGGATGATCAACACCATGATCGCGGCCTGCGACGTCCCTCCCTCCAGCGATCCGGTCGACCTCGACCGGCTGCGGGGCGGTGACGACGCGGCGCTCGCCCGCACCATCACCCAGTTGGAAACCGGCAGTGTGTCGGACGACGTGCGGACCGCGGTGACCGCCGCCGCCGCCGCGTCGGGGGACGTTCCGG
>JBDNIX010000212.1:0-2978 GCA_041688045.1 Nitriliruptoraceae bacterium | reverse complement strand
GCTGTGGCCGGTGACCTTCGGCCTGGCCTGCTGTGCGATCGAGATGATGAACACCGGTGCGCCGCGCCACGACATGTCCCGCTTCGGGATGGAGGTGTTCCGCGCCTCTCCCCGCCAAGCGGACCTGATGATCGTCGCGGGCCGGGTCTCCAACAAGATGGCGCCGGTCCTGCGTCGCATCTACGACCAGATGTCCGACCCCAAATGGGTGCTGTCCATGGGGGTGTGTGCGACCTCGGGCGGCATGTTCAACAACTACGCGCTCGTGCAGGGGGTCGACCACGTCGTCCCGGTCGACATGTACGTGCCCGGGTGCCCGCCACGCCCGGAGATGCTGCTCGACGGCATCCTCAAGCTCCACGAGAAGATCCGCCACGAGACCTTCGCGGAGCAGGGGGCCAAGGCGTGAGCGACCACGATGTCCCGACCGCCAGCCGCGGGCTCGCTCGGACCGCCCTTCCCCTGGAGGGGATCGCGGCCCGGGTCAAGGCGCACTTCCCGGACGCCCGTCCCGAACAGGTCCACGGTGAGCTCACCTTCCACGTGACGCCGGACGACCTGGTGTCCCTGCTCACGTTCTGTCGCGACGACGAGGAGCTGTCCTGCGAGCTGCTCGCCGACCTCTCGGGCGTGCACTGGCCCGCCGGCGACCACAGCATCGAACGCCAGACCTCGACCACCGGCTGGCCCGAGTACCGCGTCTCGCGGGAGCGGGGCGTGATCGAGGTGCTCTACATCCTGCGCTCGCTCGATCGCAACCACTGGTTCCGGATCTCGGTCGGTGTCGATGACGAGGAGCCCGAGCTGCCGACCGCGACCGACGTCTACCCGACCGCGAACTTCCATGAGCGCGAGGTCTACGACTTCTTCGGTGTCATCTTCACCGGCCACCCGGACCTGACCCGGATCCTCATGCCGGACGACTGGATCGGGCATCCGCATCGCAAGGACTACCCCCTCGGGGGCGTCGACATCACCTACAAGAACGACAAGTACATCCCCCCGCCGGACGAGCGGGATCTGCGCGAGGTGGTCGACTGATGGCGATCGATCCGAGTACGCACGCCGAGCTGTCGGACGATGCCCTCGGGCTGTTCGTCGAGGGCGCCGACTGGGAGTCGGTCGTCGATGCCGTCGAGGACGAGACCCTCACGGTCAACATGGGGCCGCAGCACCCCTCGACCCACGGCGTCCTGCGCCTGGTGCTCGAGCTCGACGGGGAGACCGTCACCAAGCTGACCCCGATCATCGGCTACCTGCACACCGGGATCGAGAAGAGCGCCGAGGTGCGCCCGTGGGTGCTGGGCACGACGTTCTTCACCCGGATGGACTACCTGGCACCGCTGTTCAACGAGGCGGCCTACTGCCTCGGGGTCGAGAAGCTGCTCGGCATCGAGGTGCCGGAGCGCGCGCAGGCCGTCCGGGTCATCCTCATGGAGTTCAACCGGATCGCCTCGCACCTGGTGTGGCTGGCGACCGGTGGGATGGAGCTCGGCTCCACGACCATGATGATCTTCGGGTTCCGTGAGCGCGAGCACATCCTCGACCTGTTCGAGTCCCAGTCGGGCCTTCGGATGAACCACGCCTACATCCGGCCCGGTGGCCTCGCCCAGGACGTCACCGAGGACTTCATCGAACGGTGCGAGGCCCTCCTCGAGCTCCTGCCACGCAAGATCGCGGAGTACGAGGATCTCCTCAAGCGCAACCCGATCTGGAACGAGCGCCTGCGTGGGGTCGGCTATCTGTCACGGGGCTTCGCGTCCCGGTACGGCGTCACGGGACCGCTGCTGCGTGCCGCGGGGGTGCCGTTCGACCTCCGGAAGGCCCAGCCGTACTCAGGCTACGAGCAGTACGACTTCGAGGTGGCCACGGAGACCGAGGGCGACTCCTACGCCCGCTTCCTGGTCCGCATCGAGGAGATGCGTCAGTCCATGCGCATCATCCGGCAGGCGCTGGACACGCTGCCCGGCGGCCCGGTGATGGTCGAGGACAAGCGGATCGCCTGGCCGTCCCAGCAGTCGCTCGGGGCCGACGGCATCGGCAACGACCCGGAGTACATCCGCCACATCATGGGTGAGTCCATGGAGGCGCTGATCAACCACTTCAAGCTGGTCACCCAGGGGTTCACGGTGCCGGCCGGGCAGGTCTACCAACCGGTCGAGTCCCCCCGCGGGGAGCTCGGCTACGCGATCACCTCGACGGGGACGAACAAGCCCTACCGCGTACACGTGCGCGAGCCCAGCTTCGTCAACCTCCAGGCCGCCGACCGGATGTCCCGCGGCCACATGGTCGCCGACGTCGTGGTCGTGGTCGCCTCGCTCGACCCCGTCATGGGCGGTGTCGACCGCTAGGCAGCCGCCCAGCCGATGCCAGCATGCCCCCACGCCCGCCGATCCAGGCCGCCCGCCAACTCACCCGCAGGAGCACCGTCACGATGCCCATCTCGGATGCGACGCGCGACGAGGCGCACCAGCTCAAACGGCGCTATCCCGTGGCCCGCTCGGCGCTGCTGCCGCTGTTGCATCTGGTGGCCGGGGACGAGGGCTACGTCAGCGAGGACGGCATCGCCCTGTGCGCCGAGGTGCTGCGGCTGACCAAGGCCGAGGTCGGTGCGGTCGCGACCTTCTACACGATGTACAAACGCGAGCCGTTCGGCGACTACCTGCTGAGCGTCTGCACCAACCCCACGTGCGCGATCGCCGGCGGGCGCGAGATCTACGGGTCCTACGTCGAGAAGTGCGGTGGCCACGTCGATCGTGACGGTGCCGGGGTCATGGTCGAGCACGCCGAGTGTCTCGGGATCTGCGACGCCGCGCCGGTCGTCCAGATCAACTACGAGATGTACGGCCCGGTCACCACCGAGGAGGCCATGGACCTGCTCGAGAAGGCCAAGGCCGGCGACCCGCCCGCCTCCAACCGGTCCGGTGAGGTACCGCCGACGATCCGGGCGGTGCATCGGGAGTTCTCCGGCATCGAGG
>JBDNIX010000211.1:0-4636 GCA_041688045.1 Nitriliruptoraceae bacterium | reverse complement strand
GTCGTCTCGGCCGCGTCGACCCGGTCGTTGATGTCAGTCCAGTGGCTCGGAACCGGATAGATGCCGACGACCGTCCCGATAGCGTGCTCGACGTCGGAGGTCCCGTCCTGCCCGCGCGAAGTGGCTGCCGACATGACCAGCGACGTGCCTGTCGTCGAGCCGTCGATCAGGATGACTTCACGGCTGTCCGACGACGGCTCGACCACCACGAAGAACGGGACGGCCGGCACCCCTGCCGTCGCGTCGACCGTGACGGTCGTCGCCGCTGCCGACAGAGTGGACGCGACCGACCCTTCCCAGATGGAGACGTTCGTTTCGCGGTCACTCATACTGATGCTCCGAACGTCGGCTGGGTGGCGAACAGGTGCCGGGTGGCGAACGCCCCGGTTCCGGTGACCGAGCCGGTAGAACCGACCCGCCGACCACGAACCCGGACGACCGCCAACGTCGTCACCGAACCGCGAGAGTTTACCTGCGACACCGGGACGCCGACCGACTCGACCAGCCCCCGGACACTTTCGGCAGGGCGGTAGAGGGTGAGCAGCACCGGACGGCCCTCGTAGTCTTTCAGCCGCGAGAACGTCCGCGCGCCGAGCCCTTTGCTGCGTCCTGCGATGCGGCCACGCCGTTCGATCCGGTCAGAAATGTTGATGGGCAGCGTCACGATCACGTCGCCGTCGCCGGACTGCTGGAATGCCCGGAACGCGAACGAACGCAACGTCGGCGCGGCCGTCTTCGTAGAGTCCGGGAACATTTTGACCATGCCTGCCAGCGACCGGGCGACCACCGACGTCAACGGCGCTTCGTCCGCCGACGTCCCTGCCGTGCGCGAAATGATCCGCCGCCACGACGTCGACGTCGAGTCGGCCAGCGCCGCCGGGTCGGTCGTATACCACAGTTCGATGCGGGCACCGTTCAGCTCGCCGTTGTCGAGGCGGGCACCCACCCACGACTTGTCAGAAGCGGAGTAGAAGTCGCCGAGCGGACCGATCAGGTAGCCGCTGTCCACAAAGAGATCGGACTCCCGGTACAGGCCCGACTCGCACACGGATGCGAACACCGAGCCGTCGATGTTGACGAGCCCATGCGTGCAGCCTTCGGCGTCGACGGTCAGGTGGCGGGAGAGCCCTTGGGTGGACAGCTCGTAGCGCCACACGTCGACCTTGCCGGAAAGCGCGACGGCCGTGTAGAGCGCGTTGCGGGAGGCGAGCACCGCGTAAGGCTGACGGTTCACCCCCGAGCCGTCGTCGAGCCATTCCCGCAGCAGTTGGAGAGGCTGCAAGGTGAACGTCTGCTCGTTGAGCGTGCCCACCCACAGCCGTCCGACGTTGCCCTGACTGGTTCCGACCGCAGCGACACCACGGGTAGCACCGACGGCGGTGGGCTGCTCACCGGGGAACTCGGTCTGCCCGGCCAGCACCAGTGTGCCCGACTCGTTGGTGAAGGCGTACACGTAGCCGTCGGTGGCGGACGCCAAGATCGCCGCACCTGCGTCGGCAGCCCCGGTCCACACCTTGCCGGGAGGCAACGTCGTTGTCGCCGCAGGGGCAGCCCCGGAGGCGACGATCTCGTACAGCGACCGACCGTCGGACGCGAGGATGCGTCCCTGCGCCGCCCACACCCGCACGGCCGCAAGGTCGCTGTAATGCGTCCAGGTGCCGCCTGAGCCGCGGACGTGGATGCCGTTGGCACCCAACGCCGCATACAGCTCGTCGCCCAGCACAGCGAGCCCTGTGACGGTGGCAGCCCCTTCCGACAGGTGGGGGCTGTCCGCCGTAAACGCAGGCGACGCGACCGTCGGGTCGTCGGTCCGGAAGATCGTGGTGCCGTCAGTCATCCACAGCGACTCACCGTCGGTCGCAACACGGATGCCGTCCGCCGTCGAAGCACGCAACAGTTCGGTGTCGTGAGAGAGGGTCGCCTCAGGGAACTCGCCGGAAGCCGCCGGGCTCACCGACACGCCACGGGAGTCCCAGTAGCGGTCCGGGCTGGCGTCTTCCGTATGGGCACGGAACTGGCCTTCGCCACCTTCGAACGACGAGCGGGCGAACACCCGGCCGTAATCTTCGACCATCTCTTCCGGCGACGACGCAGTGTCGACACGGGGGGCCTCGGCCGGGGCCGTCTCGATGAGCAGCCCCTGACCGAACCCGGTGCCGATGCGGAACAGGTTCTCGTTGAACGCGCAGCCGAAACCGAGCGCCGACGGCCTCTCAACGTTGCTGGTGGTCGGCGTGGCCATTACCAGGCACCGACCGGAAGCTGGACGACCGGGTGCGGTTCGGCAGCGACCTGTTCGGAACGTGCCTGGTCGAGCCACAGGTTGCGAAGCTGGATGAGCCGGTTGCGGACGTTGCCGGCAGTGTCCGGCGGATTGGACTCGCGCTCCAACGCTTCAGTGACGTAGTCCGCAGTCAGATAGGAAGGATCGCGGCCTGCCGTGACGGCAAGCGCCGCACCTGTAGAGATGATCCGCTCCCAGTGACGCTGGACGCCGTACTCGGAAAGTTCGTCCTGGTCGTAGGCGGGGCGTGCGAACCTGCCACGGTAGGTGAAGTAGGCGGTACGTCCGTCGTCGGACTGCCCGGAGCGAAGCACGATGGCTTTGCCGGTGGACGACGGAACGAAGTTGGACTGAAAGTCGTAGAGGGACGGGTAGAGCCGTCCCGTGTCGCCAGCCACGAACAGCGACACCGGGGTGATCGCTTCGGCCGGGACTTCGATGTATTCGAAGTCGGTGGTGACCTCCACGCTGACCTGCGAATGCAAGCTCGGGTAGAGGGACGCGACCTCGTCTTTGACCGCTTCGATCACGGTGCGGCGTCCGAACACGGGGGCGACCACGATCAGCCCGCCCGTCGCGTGAGCCGTCGCGACAGTGCCGTTGTAGCCGCGCGACACGGTGAGCGTAGAGGTGCCCGTGTCGACGTTGGTGAGGAGCACCTGCTCCCCGTCGTCGGCCTCAACGACCGTCCCCGGTGCGAGGAAGTCGAGTTCGTCGGGGGAAAGCATCGCGGAAGAATAGGTCCACGACGTTGCGCTCGCTGTTACAGCGGCAGCGAAGGTGACCACAACCGGGGTTTCGTCACCGGGGGACAGGTAGTCGCGGAATGTCTTGTCGGCGACGTCGAGGACCGTGCTCACAAGTCAACCCTCCTCTGCGTACGCCAGCAGGCGGGTCACCTTATCGTGACCCGCCCGCTAACGATCAGGCAGCCACCGGAACGTTCGTGGTGAACCCGGTGTTCTTGGCGTGAGCCGCCTCGTTGCCGTACTCCAGGCCGGCGCTCGTGTAGAGCTGCGTGGCGTTGGAGGCACCGGCCTTGGCGACCGGCTCAGCGAACATGACGCCCTTGCCGGGGACGTTACGGAAGTGCAGCTTGCACTGGTCCAGTGACACCGCCGCGACCGTGCCCTGCGGGATGTAACGGTTCAGCATGATGCCGAGCGGACCGAAGTCCGTGTCGATGGCCTGGACGTTCGCTCCACCGACGCTGCGGCTGCGGGTCTCCAAGCTCTTGTCGGTGATGAACACCTTGGTCAGCCAGCGCTTCATGACGGAGTTGACGATGAGCAGACCCATCTCCGACTCCTGCAACCCGCCGTTGTCCCATGCGGACTGCATGAGGTCGCCAAGCGACTGATCGTCCGGCTCGGCGTACTGGTGGACGTTGCCGTCGGTCGCATCGGCCGACCAGAGCACTGCCGCCCCGCCCTTGGTGAGGGAGAACGTCAGCGAGCTGGTCGTCGGCACAGTCAGCACGTAGTAGCGGGTGTCCTCGGTGATGCCGGTACCGCCAGCCAGGCCGGTGATGTAGAAGTCGTCACCGACCACGAGCCCGTGGACTGCGTCAGTGTCGAGGATGTCGTCAGCGGCCGCCGAAGTTGCCAGGGTGGCAACGATGGTGGACGAGTCGACGGCGTTGGTCGTGATGGCTGCCAGGATGCCTCGTGTCTGCGCCGCCGTGCTGTTGGAGCCGGGCAGAACGTAGGTGCCGTTGATGAGCGAGAACTCGATGTCCCGCTTGATCTGCTTCCACATCTGGGTGATCTGGAAGGCTTCCTCGTTGACGATCGGGTTGTCGCCAGCGATGTTGCGACCGTCAAACTGGCCGGTCGCAGACAGCCGCTCGTAGACGACGTCGACGTCTTCGCGGTGGGTCTGGAGGACGTTGAACACGTTGGAGCGGCTGCGGTGCTCGCCGGTTCCTACGCGGTCACCGTCAACCACAGTGTTCTGTGCGGCGTCGCGCAGGTCGGTGGTCTGCCACTCGAACGTACGGGCAGGGTCGACTTCGCCGCCGCCCGACATCCCCATCAGGGCAGTCGTGAACGGCGTGTCGGACGGGGTGAGCGGGTGGACTCTGCCGTGATAGTTCGGCAGATTGAATGACGTGCCGAGTGCGGCAACGGTTGGCATGTGGGGTCACGCTCCTCTTGGTTAGCGTCGCGCGGCTTCGACCTTCTCGGCACTGAGCAAATCGAACTCGTCCCAGTTGCCGTCAGCCTGAGCCTTCGCGATCCGGTTGTCGAGCGAGGAGGGGTCGTTCGGCGTCGGAGACTGTCCGCCCGGTGTCCGGCTGAGCTGATCCCAGCCGTTCTCTTCGGACTTCGTGTCTTCCGCTGACGCCTCGGC
>JBDNIX010000022.1:0-7943 GCA_041688045.1 Nitriliruptoraceae bacterium | reverse complement strand
GGCCGCCTGCCGACGCGAAGCCGGCAGGGCGGGCGAGACCAACACCAACCGATCGATCCGCGCCGGCTCCAGGTCGGCGAGCAGGACGGTGATCAGCCCGCCCATCGAATTGCCGTGGACCTGGACACGGTCCCACCCGAGCTGGTGCAGCAGGGCCCGGAGGAATCGCGCGTTGCTGGTCACCCGCGTGGCATTCGGCCGAGGTGGCTGGGTCCGCCCGAAACCGGGGAGATCCGGCGCCGCCACGGGACCGCGTTCGGCAAGACCCGGCAGGACATCCAGCCAGTTGGTCGAGCTGCCGCCGAGCCCGTGGACCAGCAGTTGCGGTGTCCCGTCCCGGTCGTCGCCGGCGCGCAGGACGTGCACGTCGGTGCCGCGGACATCGATCACGTCGCTGCGAATTCCGGCCCACCGCTCGCTGCGCGCCCCCCAGTCGTCCAGCACGTTCGCTCCTTGGACCGTCCGGCCTGCTTCGTCGGGCTGCGCGTCGTCCCGGGGTCGGGCGCCTCTCGCGGAGCGCGTAGCGTAGGCGAGCCGGTCAGCGAGGATCGAGCAGCGCGTCCAGATCGTCCGGCGTCACGACCGGGCGTTCACATGCCAACGCCCGGCAGACGTAGGCCGCCGGCTGCCCATCCACCTCGCCGCGGTTGGCCAGCAGCGGTACCGCGTCGCCATGGTTCGGATCTGCGACGACCACGGTTGTGCCCGGATACGGACGTGCGTGCGCCACACGGGCCAGCGCGTCGCGTGATGGGCCGGGCGCGCCGATGATGGCGACCTCACGCGGTTCTGCCGCCAGCGCCTCGTACTGTCGCAGCAGCCATCCGTAGCCGGTCGCCATGGTCCGGGCGCCGTCCTGGAACAGGCGGATCCCCTGTTCGGCCCGGTCGCGCCAGTCGAGGTCCCCCGTCAGGCCAGCCAGCGTCAGGCACACCTCGACCATGACCGACGTGCCCGCCGGGGTGGCGTTGTCCCAGGTCTCCTTGGGGCGAAGGTAGAGCGCCTCGCCGTCGTGCGCGGTCTGGAACCAGCCGCCGGCGGCAGCATCGTGGAAGCGTTCGTGCGCGACCGTCGCCAGGTGCAGTGCCCGTTCGAACCAGACGGTCTCACCGGTCGCCTGGAACAGTTCGAGGTCCGCCAACGCCAACAGCGCGTGGTCTTCGAGGAACCCCGGGACCGACACGCGCCCGGCCTTCGAGGTGTGGTGCAGCAGCCCGTCGACAACATGGACGTCGTGCAGAGTCGTCGCCGTCCGGGCGGCGGCCGCGACCCAGTCGGGCTGATCGAGCAGCAATCCGGCGCGCACCAGCCCCCGCACGGCCATCGCGTTCCAATCCGTCAGGACCTTGTCGTCGACGCCGGGTGGCACCCGGTGGGCGCGGTGGGCCAGGAGGGCCGCACGGACCTCTTCCCACTGCGCATCGAAGGTGTCGCGGTCGATGCCGCGGTCCGCGGCGAACTGCTGTCGGGGCACCGGTTCGTGCAGGACGTTGACCCCTTCCCAGTTCCCACCGGGGACCGCGCCCAAAAACGTCGTCCAGAGCTCGACATCCACCTCGAGGTGGTTGAGCACGTCAGTGAGTTCGTCGTAGGGCCACACGAAGTACCGGCCTTCGACGCCTTCGGAGTCGGCGTCGGTCGCGGACACCAACAGCCCGTCGTCGGTGACCAGATCGCTCAACAGGTAGGCGACGGTCGACCGCGTCACCCGGACGAGCTCCGGGTCGTCGGTCACCGCTGCGGCTGCCGCGTAGGCGGCCAGCAGCAGGGCGTTGTCGTAGAGCATCTTCTCGAAATGGGGCACCAGCCAGCCCGCATCGGTCGAGTAGCGGGCGAACCCGCCGGCGAGCTGGTCGTGGATCCCGCCCCGAGCCATGGCGTCCAGCGAGTGCACGGCGGCATCCAGCGCCGGTTGGTCGCCGGTCCGTACGTGCCGCGCCACGAGCCACTCGATGGTCATGGCCTGGGGGAACTTCGGCGCGCGCCCGAACCCGCCGAGCTGCCGGTCCCACGCGCGTTCAAGCACCATCGTCGCCGCAACGTCCGTCACGGTCACATCCACGGCGGCGGCTGCATCCGCCTCGCGATGCTCGGCCAGCGCCGTGGCGATCGACGTCGCGGACTCCAGCACCTCGTCCCGCCGGTCGTGCCAGGCCTCCGCCGTGGCCGTGGCCACCTGCGGGAACGACGGCATCCCGTGGCCCGGTTCGCGCGGCCAGTAGGTTCCGGCGTAGTAGGGCTGACCGTCCGGGGTCAGGAACACGCTCATCGGCCAGCCGCCGCGGCCCGTCATCGACTGGACCGCCTTCATGTACACCGCGTCGACGTCCGGGCGTTCTTCGCGGTCGACCTTGACGCAGACGAAGCGGTCGTTGAGCAGCCGCGCGACGTCTTCATCCTCGAAGGATTCGTGGGCCATCACGTGACACCAGGGTTCGGTCTCCAGTGGCAACTCGAGTACCCCACGGAGAGGAAGATCGGCACGTCTCTGCGACGTGCCTCCGCGAACGCTTCATCACCCCAGGGGTACCAATCAACGGGGTTCTGCGCGTGTTGCCGTAGATACGGCGAGGTCTCGGCTGCCAGCTTGTTGACCATCATCACCCCCTGCCGGTGTGGAGCCCCGGCACGCTGTGGGAAGAGTTGTGGGAAGATGTTCGCGGTTCACGTGCGCACACCAGCGCCCGGCGAGCCCCTCGCGGGGCGCTCTCAGGCGGTGGCGCGTCGATCCGGATCGGAGGTGTCCTCGTGGCGACGTCAGGTGGCAAGCAACCCCAGCGTAGGGGGTCGTCGCAGAAAGCGGGCAGGGCGCGACGGGACGCTGGGCCACTTCCGGGCCATCGGTGCCGGCGGCATCCGACGCACGTTCGACTCGCTCACGGCCGCGCAGGAGTTCCGCGACCGTGAGGCAGACCTCACGCCCGAGCAGCTGGCCACGCTCAAGCCCGACACGACCATCGACCGCGAGCTCATCGAAGGCGTGCTGCTCTACCTGGAGCGCAACGACCACCTGGCCGCCGCGACCGTCAACGGCTACCGCAAGACCGCCCAGTACTCGCTGTACCCGTGGATCGACCCGGACCCCGGCACGGGGCTGCGCCCCCATCACTGGACGACCCGGACCTTGACCACCGACGCAGCGGAGCAGTGGTGCTCGCACCGCACCGATGCCGACCCGGCGGCCTACACCAACCGGGTGAAGCTCGCGCTCGTGCTTGGCCGGACGTTGGTGGCCACCCGCATGCGGGCCGACAACCCAGCAGCGGGGCTCCAACCCCGCAACCACGTGCGCTCGGCCAAGACGATCCGGAGCCGCAGCCGCCGGCGGATCAGCACCGGGGAGCGCTTGTGGCTCCCCTCCTACGGTGAACTGCTCGACGTGATCGAGGACCTGCCCGAGCTGTACCAGCTGTGGTTCATGTTCCTGGCGCTGACCGGCATGCGGCCCTCCGAGGCGGCCGGCATGCGCTGGGACCTCGGCCTCATCGACAGCGATGGCGGCTGGGTCTTCACGCCGTCGATGCCGATGGTCGAGCAGAACGTCGGCTACTGGGCCTGTGGCGGGGTCAGCGTGATGGACCCGGAGTGGGAGGTCAAGGTCGACCGCCGCATCGCCGCAGGGCAGCGGACCGGCAAGACCATGCTGTCGACCGAACGTCGCATCCTCCTGCTCGGCCAACTGGCTGACGACGTGCTGGGGCCGCTGCAGGAGTTCCGACCGCCTGACGGCGTGCCCTGGTTGTTCCCCGGACGCCGCACGGCCAATGCACTCAACACCGTCCTGGGGTCCGTGCCGATGTCGTATAACAGTGCCCAGGTCAAGCTCCGTCAGCAGGTGGCCGGCACGCCGTTGGACGGGTTGCAGCAGTACGAGCTCCGCCACTACTTCGCGTCGATCGTGATCGCCGCAGGTGCGAGCTTCTCCGAGACCGCTGACTACCTCGGCAACTCCGAGCGCGAGGTCCGACGCACCTACGCACACCTCGTCCGGGAACGGGCGGACGAGATCCGCCATGCCGCCGGGAACATCATCCAAGCCCAGGAGCGGAACGGCTGATCGCGGCGGGGATGGGGGGAGGCCGCTCCGACCTCCGGTTTATGAGCCCACCGGATGGCATCCCGGCCCGTACCAGCCCGTCCCGCGATCCCGCCCTGACCTGCGGTTCCGCAGCGTGGTGGGGACCGCCCGTCCCGCCGCATCCCAGCTCGTCTCAGGGAGCACGTCACCTGACCGTCACCTGCAACACCGGGTCTGGTAGCACCCGTCACAGGTCAGCACGCCCGCTCGTGATCTCCCGGGGCTGCCAGAGCCGGTTACATGGGACCACACGTACGAGGAGACTCAGGGAATGGCGAGTGCCTGCTCCGACAGGCCCCGCAGGTTACTGACTGCACCACCGACGTTCTGGGCGAACCGCTGGATAGCTGACACTACTTCGGGCCGGTCGAGTTGGTCCTTCCACCCGCCGGCCGGGTTCAGGCGCGATCGGTAGGAGAAGTCTTCGACATCGGGCTCTGACGCCCACCGCTGGTCGGTTCTGAGCGAGGACAGGAGCATCTTCGCGACCTCAGCCGGCCGGTTGGGGTACGTCTGCGGCGGGCACAGATGGTTCTTGGCAGCCAGGTCGTCGCCGCGGCTTGCCTCCACGTACCCGGTCACGGCGGCACTGAAGCACGGCATGTTCCACCGCAGCGGTTGGACTGTCATGCGCCCCGGCTCGAACACTTCGCGCGCCGATCGGGATGGGATGCCAGGCGCAGCACAGTGGACATGGACCTGATCGGGGCTCGTGGGCACCGATCCCTGCTCGAGCTCGATCTCGTCCCTGCCGATCCGCCGAACGTGCCCCTTGCGGACCACCCTCGTGATGCGCCGCAGTTCGGCCAGCTCGAGTTCGTTGATCGTGGGGAGCTTCGCCATCTCTGGCCACACGTCCTGGTCGACGCGGAGCAGGGCCCCCCGCTCCTCCAACCCGGTCATGAAGTCGTCCAGCGTGGCCGCCTGGGCGCCCGCTTCCACCCAGTGCGACGCCCCTTGGACGAGGGAGGAGGCCATGGTCAGCGGCTCCCAGAAGGCACGGTTGGTCAGCCACGCGTCCCGCGGCTTGATCCAGGTGATCAGGTCGGGATCGGTGCCCTGTTCGAGCAGCCAGATGACCGTGTCCATCGCGGTCTTCCCCGCCCCGATGATCACGTAGCCCGCTCCGGGCCGCTCGAGGTGTGGCAGCGCTCCGACAGGCACACACACCGCCTCCGGGGCGATCTCGAACGGGGCTGGCGAAGTGGCTGGGATGAACCCCTCCATGAAGGTGGCGTCGACCACGCTGGTTGCCCGGACCAGCGTCTCCTCGCCTGTGACTCGGGAGGCCACTCGACCATCCCCGACGTACTCGCTCATCGGCAGGTGCCGGACTCGCCCAGTCGGGAGAAGGACCTCATCGAGCACCTTGTGGAAGTAGCCAGCGACCTCGGGGGCCGTTGCGCGTTCGTAGCCGCCTCGGTTCAGCCCGACCGTGTCGATGGTGTCGCGCCCCAGGGGCAACGAGTCGACCCCGTAGAACGCCGAAGGCTGGTGCAGGCGGCAGAAGGCGTACGCATCGTTCCAGTGCCCGCCAGGTGCATGACGCCGGTCCACCAGGACAACGCGGGCATCCGAGTGCGCGATCAGCGAATCCGTGAACGCCATGCCCGCGGCGCCCGTCCCCACCACCAGATAGTCGGTCTCGATCTCCCCCATGGCCATGTCTTGGCACCCTCTCATTGCCCGCCCAGTGGACAGACAGTACGACCGGTCGTACTATCTGTCAAGGAGACTTGCCAGGGAGTCTGGAGGAAGTGGTGCAGGAGACGCGTCGTCGCACTCGTTCGGATGGTGAGCGCAGCCGCCGGCGGATCCTGGACGTCGCCTCGCAGCTTGCGACGGTCGAGGGACTCGAGGGGTTGTCCATCGGTCGCCTGGCCGACGAGGCTGGGATGAGCAAGAGTGGCCTCTACGCGCACTTCGGTTCCAAGGTGGAACTGCAGCTGGCGACCATCGAGACCGCTGGGGAGATCTTCGTCGAGGCCGTGATCCGGCCAGGATTGGCGGCGTCCAAGGGCGTGGAGCGGCTGCGCGCGCTGTGCTTCTCGTACCTGAGCTATGTGGACGAGCGCGTGTTCCAGGGAGGCTGCTTCTTCACGGCAGCGACCGCCGAGCTGGCCTCTCGGCCTGGACCCGTGCGCGAAGCGCTTGCACAGCAGGCCGCCATGTGGAGGTCGCTGCTGTCACGGGTCGCCGCGGAAGCCCAGGAGCTTGGTGAGCTCCCACGCGAGACCGATCCCGAACTCTTGGCGTTCCAACTGGCCGCGATACTGGTCGAAGCGAACGGGCGGTATGTCCTGAGTGGCTCCACCGCTGACATCGATCTCGCACGACGCTGCCTTGATGAGCGCCTGGTCGTCGCCGACACGTTGTCGTAGCCACGGCGGCACATCAGCTCAGGTCGAGACCGGTCGTGTCGCGCGCCAGCCTGAGGATCGTGCTCTGGACCAGGGGCACAACGCAGACCACGGGAACTGGCCGATCCTGGCCACCTGGGCGCTCCCACTGCGGTTTGCGGGCCACAGTCTTGGGAAGTCGGCTCACCGACTCGCGTTGTCCGTGGGAGCGCTCTGGGCTGCCCCTGGCCGACAAGCGGCGCCGCCCGCAGTCACGGCTGTGGCGCCGTCCTTGCGTCGGTGTCCGGCAACGTATAGATTGCCGGACCGCACGTCACGGAACCACGACCGAGGACGCGATGGCCGACGACATCCCCGCACGGCTGGCCCGACAGCACGCCGAGATCGTGCGACAGATCGGCGAGCTCGGCTACGCGCTGCCCGGGACGATCACGGTGCGGACCAAGACCTGCGGCAAGGCCAAGTGCCGCTGCCACGACGACCCGGACCTACGACACGGGCCCTACATCCAGTGGACCCGCACCGTGGACGGCCAGACCGTCACGAAGCAGCTCTCCCGCGAGCAGCTCGACCGCTACCAAACCTGGTTCGACAACAACCGCCGGCTACGCGACCTCGTGGAACGGCTCCAAACCGTCTCCATCGACGCGATCATGGCCGCAGAGGGGTGGGGGGCCGAAAGCTGATCGAGAAGTGCGGAACGCGAGATGGGTCTTATGCCGACGTCGGCATAAGACCCACAGCCGGACCGACTCGGTGCCGCAGCCGAGCTGGCCGGCAATCCGTGCAACCGTGCCCTGCGTGGTGCCGAGCTCCTCACGCAGCTGCTGGACCAGCCTCACGGCCTGGGCCTTCTCCTCCGGGCTGTAGCGACGCCTCGTCGAAGACTTCGATGTTGTCGTGTCCGTCATGTCTCTCTCCTCGATTCCAAGCTAGAGAGTCTCCATCAGAACCAGTGCACTTCAGATCGAGAAGTGCGGAACGCGAGGTAGAACCACTCGAAACCTACGAGAACACGACGTGCGCGCCTGTATCTAGCTACGCCCCACCCCCGGCAGCGTCAGTAGACCCCTTTTGTTTGTGAGATGCTGGTGCGTGTCGTCCGCCACGGGGAAGGGGCCAGCTGGAGGCAGTTCTCGCCACGGGGATGGGACCACCTGCTAGCCAGTTATGGGACCACCTCCCGGGTTCCCGGTTGTAGGACCAGTTCAGTGCGTGTTCGCCGTATCGACGGAGAGCGCGTGGCCTACCGGGAGATCGCTGTGATCGAGATCAAGGATTATGCGGCGTGCCGGATTATGCGGCGTCGGTCTCTTGGGCGGCGTGTTCCTGCAGGTCGGGGGCGCTCTGGACCGATGTTGGCGCCGCATAATCAGAGCGTCTCGAGGAAGGCCAGCAACGAGTCGGGCGCCTTGTAGCGTCCGTGCTTGCCGGTCGAGGTCGGTGTGCTCGTGCGGGCCAGCGCGCGTTCTTTCAACGTCAGGTCGGCATGTGATGGCGGAGTC
>JBDNIX010000210.1:0-9931 GCA_041688045.1 Nitriliruptoraceae bacterium | reverse complement strand
CGCATCGCGGCCAGGGTACTTGCTGCCCGTAGGCTGCCCCCCGGCCGAACCTGACGCACAGGGAGAGCACCATGCTGTTGGTCCTGTTCGGAGCCCAGCGCCTGGCCCGCGATGCGAGACCTCGACGCACGCGTCGCGCAGCACATCCGACCGTGACGGAATCGCCCTCAAACGGCCGGAAACGACGCCGCAAGCAACCTTTCCCATCCGGAGGTCTGACGTGACCGTGCTCGCCCAAGGGGCTGCCATCTGCGGCAACGACGAAGAACTTGCCTCCAACTGGCTGTGTGAACTGGTCTTCGACCGGACCGGCAACCAACTGCTGGCCCGCGTCAGCGGTTCGGGACCACGCTGATACGTGTGGCGATCATCCTCGTGGTCGCGGTCCTGGCCAGCCGTATACTGCGCCGGTTGGTGACGCGGTTCGCAACTCGGATGGAAGGGCGGATCACCGAACGGCTCGGCCGCCTCGCAGACAGCCAGAAGTTCCGGGTCCGTCGGTACCAGCGTCTCCAAGCCATCGCCGGGGTGCTGCGCGGAGCTATCGCCGTCACCGTCTGGCTCACCGCCATCCTCATGGTCATCGGAACCCTCGGGTTTCCACTGCAACCGTTGCTCGCGGGCGCCGGCTTGGCAGGCATCGTGCTCGGCTTCGGGGCGCAGCAACTGGTGCGCGACATCCTCGCCGGGATCGCGATGCTGATCGAGGACCAGTACGGCGTCGGCGACTGGATCGAGGTTGAAGACAAGATCGGCATCGTCGAACGGGTTGGTCTGCGGAGCTCGGGTTTCCGAGATGTCGACGGGATCCTCCATCACGTCCTCAACGGCTATATCCAGCGGGTCGGGAATCTCTCTCAGGAATGGGCACGTGCCACCTTCGGCGTGCCGGTGTCGCTCGATGCCGACCTGCTCGCGGCCAAGGCAGTGATCTACGAGGTCGCCACCGGACTCGCCGAGGACTCGATCTGGGGCCCGGACATCATCGGTCCCCCGAGATCTGGGGGGTTCAGGAACTCGGACCCGACGGCATCCGCGTACGGCTGGTGCTGCCGACCAAGCCGATGGTCAACTTCGATGTCACCCGTCAGCTTCGTGAACGCATGAAGCTCGCCTTCGACGCCCACGGCATCCGCATGCCGGCGCACCAGGTCGACCTCGGTGGGATGCGCACCGGCTTCCCGGTGGCGACCTCTCCCGTTGATGAGCCCGGACGGCATGAGGCTGATCCCCGAAGCGAGCCAGGGAGCACTCCGCAACCAGACGTGACCGCCGAGTGGCGGCTCGAACGTGGTGGCGAAGCCAGGCCAGACTGACGAAGCAGGTCGTTGGACCGTTGGCTCGATCGAATCTTCCTGGACAGCGAGCGTGTCGGCAACCGGCCACCGGAACAGCTGAGCGCCCGCTCCGACTGATCGCGCCGCGGGGGTCAGGCGTTGGGCAACACCTCACGCAGGAACTTGCCCGTGTAGCTGCCCGGTGCCGCTGCCACGTCCTCCGGGGTGCCCGACGCCACGACCAATCCACCACCGGTCCCGCCTTCGGGACCCAGGTCGATGAGGTGGTCCGCGGTCTTGATGACGTCGAGGTTGTGCTCGATCACGATGACCGTGTTGCCCTTTTCGACCAACCGGTGGAGCACTTCCAACAGCCGCCGGACGTCCTCGAAGTGCAGCCCGGTGGTGGGCTCGTCGAGGATGTAGACGGTCTGCCCGGTGGCGCGCTTGCGAAGTTCGCTCGCCAACTTCACCCGCTGTGCCTCTCCCCCGGACAGGGTCGTCGCGGGTTGCCCCAGACGCACGTAGCCGAGCCCCACGTCGTGCAGGGTTTGCAGGTGCGACGCGATGGAGGGGTGCTTGGCGAAGAAGTCCAGCGCCTCCTCGACGGGCATGTCCAGCACCTCAGAGATGGTCTTGCCCTTGTAGTGGACCTCCAGGGTTTCACGGTTGTAGCGCCGGCCCTTGCAGACTTCGCACGGCACGTACACGTCCGGCAGGAAATGCATCTCGATGCGCAACGTCCCGTCACCGCGGCACGATTCGCAGCGGCCGCCCTTGACGTTGAAGGAGAACCGGCCCTGCTGGTAGCCCCGGACCTTGGCTTCGGGCGTGGAAGCGAACAGCTTGCGGACGTGGTCGAACAACCCCGTGTAGGTCGCCGGGTTGGACCGCGGCGTGCGACCGATCGGTGACTGGTCGACGACCACGGCCTTGTCGACCTGGTCGAGCCCGAGCGTCCGGCTGTGCTTTCCCGGCGCTTGACGCGAGTTGTAGACGTGGCGCATCAACACCCTGGACAGGATGTCGTTGACAAGCGTCGACTTCCCCGACCCGGACACGCCCGTGACGCACGTGAAGGTCCCGAGCGGGAAGGCCACCTCGAGGTCCTGCAGATTGTTCGCTGACGCGCCGACGACCGTCATCGCCTGCCCATTTCCCGATCGGCGCTCTGACGGGAGCGGGATGGACCGTTCACCGGAGAGGTATGCACCCGTCAGCGACTTGCGCGTCAGTCGTTTGAGCCCGTCCACCGATCCGGAGTGAACGATTTCCCCACCGTGCTCCCCCGCGCCCGGCCCGATGTCGACCACATGGTCCGCGGCTTCGATAGTGGCCTCGTCGTGCTCGACGACGATCAGGGTGTTGCCGAGGTCACGCAGGCGCAGCAGGGTCTCGATCAACCGCTCGTTGTCACGCTGGTGCAGTCCGATCGAAGGTTCATCCAGGACGTAGAGCACGCCCACCAGTCCGGCACCGATCTGGGTTGCCAGGCGGATGCGTTGGGCCTCGCCGCCGGACAGCGATCCGGCTGCGCGGTCCAGGGTGAGGTACTCCAGGCCGACGTCCAGCAGGAACTGCAGGCGCGCATTGATCTCCTTGAGCACCCGGGCACCGATCAACTGTTCGCGTTCGCTGAGCTCCAAGCCGGTGACGAAAACCGCTGCATCCGCGACCGACAGATTCGTCAACTCCGCGATGCTGCGGTCGCCGACGGTCACCCCCAGCACGACAGGCTTCAGGCGTTTGCCGTCACAGGCTGGACACGGCACCTCGCGCATGTACTGCTCGACCTGTTGCCGGACGTGGTCGGATTCGGTCTCCGCATGCCGCCGCAGCAAGGAGGGCAGCACGCCTTCGATGCGGGCCCGGTAGGAGCGCTTGCGCCCGTAGCGGTTGGTGTAGGACACCTGCACACGGTCCGCCAGCCCGTGGAGGATGGCGTCCTTGACCTCGTCCGTCAGGTCCTTCCACGGAGTGTTGGGATCCCCGTCAACGTGCGCCACCGTCGCGCGCAGCAGTTGGCGGTAGTAGTTCGACTGCACGCCGGTCCCCCAGGGCAGCACGACACCCTCGTCGACCGACAGCTCCGGATCCCCGATGACCAACTCCGGATCCACGGTCAGCCGGGTACCGAGGCCGGAACAGGTTTCGCAGGCCCCATAGGGCGAGTTGAACGAGAAGTTCCGTGGCGCCAACTGGTCGAAGCTCAGCCCGCAGTGGGTGCACGCCAGGTGCTCGGAGAACGTCAGCTCCTCCGCCTGCGGGACCGGCTCGTCCGCGGCCTCTGCGGCCTCGACCGCATCACGTGTCGGCAGCACCTCGATCATGGCCACGCCCTCGGCCAACTGCAGCGCCGTTTCGATGGAGTCGGCCAAGCGACGGCGGATGTCCTCCTTCTTCACCAGGCGGTCGACCACCACCTCGATGTCGTGCTTGAGGTTCTTCTCGAGCTTGGGCACCTCGTCGATGCCGTACACGTCCCCGTCGACGCGGACCCGGGAGTAGCCGTCGGTTGACAGCTGCTGGAAGAGTGCGGCGTATTCGCCCTTGCGACCCCGGACCACCGGCGCCAGGACCTGGAATCGGGTGGCGGTCGGAAGTTCGTGGACCTGGTCGACGATCTGTTCCGCGGTCTGGCGTGCGATCGGTCGGCCGCAGTTGGGGCAGTGTGGTTGCCCGATGCGCGCGTACAACAACCGGAGGTAGTCATAGATCTCGGTGATCGTCCCGACCGTGGACCGCGGGTTGCGCGACGTGGACTTCTGGTCGATGGAGATCGCCGGTGAGAGCCCGTCGATGAAGTCGACGTCCGGCTTGTCCATTTGACCGAGGAACTGTCGCGCGTATGCGGACAGCGATTCCACGTACCGTCGTTGCCCTTCGGCGTAGATGGTGTCGAAGGCCAGGCTGGACTTGCCCGATCCGGACAGCCCCGTGAACACCACCAGACTGTCGCGCGGGATCTCGAGATCAACGTCCTTGAGATTGTGCTCACGCGCGCCCCGCACGGTGATGCGGTCACGGTGGGAGCGGGGACGAACCACGGCGCAGAAACCTCGGAGCGGGACGAGCGGCGGACGAAGCGCGCCGGCGAACGAGCGTACCGACCGCCAGGATAGCCACCCGGGGCCGTCGTGCCGAACACGTGTTCGTTTACTGCACGGGGCCCCGTCCTCCTACGCTGCCGGACGAACCAGAATGTCGGGACCGAACCGTTCGAGTGGGTGGGAAACGCCGATGCGCATCGCTGTCTTCAGTGCCCGTGCCTACGATCGCCGCTTCCTGGCCGAGGTCGCCGACCGCGAGGGTCACGACCTGACGTTCCTGGAACCACGGCTGGATCGTCACACCGTCGCGCTGGCCGCCGGCTACGAGGGGGTCTGCATCTTCGTCAACGACACGGCGGATGCGCAGATCATCGAGCAACTGGCGGCCGGCGGAACCACGTTGCTGACCCTGCGTTCCGCGGGGTTCAACCACGTCGACCTGCAGGCGGCGGGGCGGGTCGGTCTCACCGTGGCCCGCGTTCCCGCCTATTCCCCTTACGCCGTCGCCGAGCACACCGTGGCGCTGATGTTGGCCGTCGAACGTCGACTGCACCGGGCGTACAACCGGGTGCGCGAGGGAAACTTCGCGCTCGAGGGCCTGCTGGGCTTCGACCTGCGCAACAAACGTGTCGGGATCATCGGCACAGGGCAGATCGGCGAGATCGTCGCACGCATCCTGCGCGGGTTCGGATGTTCGTTGCGGGCCTACGATCCGGTCCGCAATGAAACCGTGCGGGACTACGGGGTGCGCTACGTCGACCTCGACACCCTGTTCCAGGAGTGCGACGTCGTCACCCTGCACTGCCCGCTGACGCCAGCCACGCACCACCTCATCGACGCCGAGACGATCGCGAAAATGAAGCCGGGCGTCATGATCGTCAACACCTCGCGAGGAGCCCTGGTCGACACGCCCGCCGTCATCGAGGGCCTCAAGAGCGGGCACATCGGCAACCTCGCCCTGGACGTCTACGAGGAGGAGAGCAACCTGTTCTTCGAAGATCTGTCCGACCGGGTCATCCAGGACGACGTGTTCTCACGCTTGCTGACCTTCCCCAACGTCTTCATCACGGCGCACCAGGCGTTCTTCACTCAAGAGGCCCTGCAGAACATCGCCGAGACGACGCTCGGCAACGCGACCGCATTCGCGGCCGGCGAGCGGTCCGGCAACGAACTCACCCACGAAGCGGTCCGCGGCGACGACCCGGCCCGCGTCGACGAACCCGAGCAACCACGGAGCTGAACCATGCAGACGTATACCGGCCATGTCGAGCCCGACGGCGATTGGCAGGACCGTCACGACGGTCCGCTGTTCGTTCGCAAGCTGTCGGTCGAGGAGATGAACAACAACGTCTACGTGCTCGCCTGCGCACGGACCCGGCAGGCCATCCTGGTCGACGTCGCCGCCCGGCCGGACCGTCTGGCCGAGGCACTCGCCGACATGACGCCGATCGCGGCCGTCCAGACCCACGGACACTGGGACCACGTCCGCGCCTGGGACGGGATCCACGACGATCTGGACCTGCCGATCTGGGGACATGCCGGCGACGCCGAATTGTTTCCCCGTCCGGTCGACCGGGCGCTTGCCGACGGTGACCTCTTGCAGGTCGGAGACATCGAGGTGGAGGTGATCCATCTTCCCGGCCACACGGAGGGATCGCTGCTCTACCTGGTCCACGGCGACGAGCGACCCCATCTGATCAGTGGTGACACGCTTTTCCCCGGCGGACCCGGCAATACGTTCGGCAACACGGAGGACCACGCGCGCATCTTGGACGGCCTCGAGCAGAAGATCTTCGGTAGGCTCCCGGACGAGACGTGGGTCTACCCCGGCCACGGCGACGACACGACGCTGGGCGCCGAGCGACCCCACCTCGCCGAGTGGCGCGAACGCGGCTGGTAGATCGGTTTTTCGTCCGGCGCGACGGGACCATCAGCGGGTGCGCTGATTGTCTCCCCCACGACCGTCGGCCGCGAGTTCCGTCGCCCGGTCGCGCTGCTCGTCGGCGTCCGCCCGGTCCCGGCGTGCGCGTGCAAGGTGTTCATCGGCTGCGGCGCCTTCGTGCTCCGCCGCGACCGATCGGCGTTCCGACTCGTCGAGGAGCCCCAGTGCCTCCTGGCGGTCATGCTCCTGCTGTTCGCGGCTTCGCTGCTGTTCCTCGCGCCTGTTCGCCTGCCGCTTCTTGCGCAGCTTCGGCACCAGGAGGGCCAACGGGACAATCACAACCACCGCGACGACGATCAGGGTGATGATCAGCCAGATGTCCATATCCACTCTCCGTTCAGCAGTGGACCGCTGGCGTCGACCACGCGCGTTCACCGACACAACGATGCGTCGGGTGCGGCCAGCGTGGGAGCCAGCGTGAGCCCTTTGAGAGAACACCGAACCGCAATCGCGCCGCCAGCTTGTCCATCGCCGAACGGCTGGGGACCAGACCCAGTCGGGTCCACGCGTGTTGGGCGTTCAGCGGTGCAATCCCGCACCGCTCACGACCCGGTGCACCGCTCACTACCCGGTGCACCGCTCACTACCCGGTGCACCGCATAGCGCCCGCTGGAGCGCCGGAAGGCGGCTCAGGCCGGGACGCTGGCGACACCGATCGCGGCCAGGATCAGCACGAAACTCAGGATCAGGCCCCGGCCTGCGAGCCGGTGGGCGTCCACCGCCATCTGGGTCTTGCGCGCGCGACCCAGCAGCGCCTGGCCGATCCCGAGGGCACCGATCGCCAACAACGGATGGACGTAGGCGATCAGCGGCGCCGCTTCCCAGTAGCCGTCGAGTCCGTAGAGGATCAGACCCAGAATGACCTGCAGGGTGAGTAAGCCGAAGGCCGCGCGGTAGAGCCCGGCATCGAACTCCCGGGAGTCCTTGGCGCGACCGAACGCCATCAGCGCCACCACCAATACGACGACGGAGACGACGTAGCCCGTCCACTGGTGAACCACGAGCAAGTTGGACACGGAGAAATCCTCGACACGATGGGCGATCGCGGGTCAGCCTAGCCGTCGACCAGGCTCGACTACGCGTGGGCGCTCCGGCCGTGGAACCGTCGGCTTCCACACCGGGGACCCGACGTCGTCAGTGCGTCAGCGCCCGACGGAGCAGGATGGTTGCCGCGGCGATCAGGACGACCGCGAACCCCCCCGAGCACAGCCAACTCCAGGGCGATGTCGGCGATGCCGCCGTCGCGCCGCACGAGTTCGGCCATGGCCGTGTTCGCCCAGGCGTGCGGCGTGAACCGTGCCACCACCAGCATGCCGTCGGGGAATATCTCCAGCGGGATCATGGAACCACCCAGCGCGGCGAGCACCAGGCCCAGCCCGACGCCGGCACCAGACGCCTGGCTGTCGTTTCGGAACACCGCCCCCAGCACCATTGCCGCGCCCGTCGAGACCAGGCAGAACAGCAGCACCAGCACCGAGGTGGCGAGCGGGTCGCCCCAGTCGACTCCGAACCCCAGCGCGGTGACCGCGATGATGTACAGGGCCTGGAAGAGCGCCACCGCGAACCGCCCGCCGGCAAGGCCGGCCAGGATGACCGGCAGACGCGTCGGCGTGGACAGCATGCGCGTCGCGATGCCATACTGACGCGTCTGGATCAGGGCCGCACTACCGGCCAGGGACGTCAGGAACACGAACAGGAACAGCTGGCTGGATGCACCCAGATCGAACTGGCCCAAACCGCTGAATTCCTGCGCCAGTTCGTCGCCACCGACCGCCTCCGTGCCGATCGTGACGCCAGCCATGTCCTCGCGAACCTCCGCGGCGACATCCATGATGCCGGCCATGGACTGGTCCGTCACCTCCGCGGCGATCCTGGCCGCGCCGCTGACGGCAGCCTGATCCGCCACGATGGCGTCCACCACGGTCCGCAGCGACTGCGTGGCGGCGTCGGGCCGTCCGACGAACCCCACCTCGAAGGGTTCGCCCGCGGCCAACGCCTCGGCATAGCCGTCATCGATCACCACGCCCCCGCTGACGTTGGCACGCGACACCATGGACAACAGGTCGTCCTCGGTGTCGACGGGCACCACCTCGATGCCATCGGCGCCGTCCAGACGCTCGACGAGGTCGTCCGCTGCGGCGTCGTCCGTCGCGACGACCCCGACCTGTGTCGCGGTGTCCACACCGAACTGCAAACCGATGAAGATGACCAGTGCGAGCGGGAGGACGAACACGAAGAAGATGTTGGAGCGCTCGCGCAGGAATCGGACCAACTCCACGCGGGAGATGTTGAGGACGCTGGCGATCGGACCGGTCATGCCGTTGCCCTCCCCATCCGCAGGACGCCGGGGACAGCGAACACCACACCGAACACCAACAGCGCTCCCGTGGCCGGCAGCACGGCCGTCCACGAGTCGGCGCCAGCCAGATCACCGAGTCCTCGCAGGAACCAGCCGTGCGGTGACGCCAGCGCCAGCGTGCCGAGGAACCCCGCGCCGACCGGAAAGAAGACCCCGCCAGCCAGACCGAAGACCATGGCAACGATGGACTGCAGGTTGTTGGCCTGCTCTGCGGTGTTCGCGAACGATCCCACGAAGGCCATGACGCCGAGGGCGGCCAGCACACCGGCGACGATCAGCACCGCGACACCCAGCGGGTTGCCCCATGTGGCCCCGAGCAAGGCGGCGCTGGCCACCGACAACACCGCCATGGACACGATCCCCAACACGAACGCGCCCAACGCCTTGCCCAGATGCACGGCGCCGACTCCGATCGGGGCGGCCAACAGACGCGGCAGCGTGCCCTGTTGGCGCTCCTCGAGGAAGCCGGTGATCCCGAAGGTGACGGTGAAGAACAGGAAGAAGACGGCCATACCCGCCGCGAGGTAGCTCGTGGCATCGAGTTGCCGATCCGGTGCCACGAGGCTGTCCGTGGTCACCAGCGGCTCCTGGGCCATCGCCCGGTCGGCGACGTCGTTCAGGGCGTCCGGCGACAGCTGACCCTGGGCCGCCGTGGCGCTGGTGGCCACGGCCAGGCTGATGCGATCAAGCTCCGCGCCGTAGCCGTCCGCGATACCGCGCGCAACCTCGGCAGACAGCGCCCGATCCGGATTGACGAGCACCCGGATCTCTCCCCCCTCTCCGGCAGCGACGGCCGAACTGAAACCTTGCGGCAGCACCCAGGCCGCGGCGATGTCACCGGCTTCGATGGCCGCGCGGGCATCGGTCTCCGCGGGAAAGCTCGTCAGATCGACGAACCCCTGCTCGACGAGCGTCGGGAGGACCCCGTCGACGAACCCCGTGCTGACGTCGCCGCCGTCGAGGTCCACGACACCGACCGTGAGCTCGAACTCCTCGTCGGACGGGAAGATCTGGGCGAACACGAAGGTCAGCGCCAGCGGCACCACGAAGGCGAACAGGATGACACTTCGGTCGCGGATCCGAAGGCGCAGATCCTTACGGAGGATGATCGCGGCAGCGCGCAACATTGTTCAGTCTCTCAAGGCTTTGCCGGTCAGGTGCAGGAACACGTCCTCAAGGTCCGGTTCACGTACCTCGACGCCGCTGACGTCGGCGTCTGTGCCCGCGACGGCGGCCAGGAGCGCCGGCAACCAGGGTGCCGCATCGTCCAGGAGGCAGACCCCGGTGTCGTCCTCGCCATCGG
>JBDNIX010000209.1:0-10806 GCA_041688045.1 Nitriliruptoraceae bacterium | reverse complement strand
GCGGACCGCACACCCCTCGAGCTGTCCCCAGAGGGCGACGTCACCATCCCCGACGACCTCCACGAGGCCCTCGTGGCGTTCTACGAGGCGGGCTGGCACCTGATGCCCCTGCCCGAGCACCTCGGCGGGTACGGCGCGCCGCCGACAATTCGTTGGGCGGGGACCGAACTGCTGGCCGGAGGGCACGCCGCGGCATCGCTCTGGCCGATCGGCTCGCTGATGGGCGGCATCCTGGACAGCATCGGCACAGAGGGCCAGAAGGAGCGTTTCGCCCGCCCGTTGGTCGAGCAGTGCTGGGGCGGAACCATGGTGCTGACCGAGCCCGATGCCGGGTCCGACGTCGGTGCCGGGGTCACCAAGGCCACCTTCGTCGAAGCGGCGGGCGAGGACGACATCGGCGCGGTCTACCACCTCGAGGGAATCAAGCGATTCATCACCTCGGCGGATGCGCAGACCCACCCCAACACCGTGCATCTCGTGCTCGCCCGCCCCGAAGGTGCCGCGCCCGGGACCAAAGGCTTGAGTCTGTTCATCGTGCCCAAGCTGTACGTCAACCCGGACGGAACCTTCGGGGCGCGCAACGGTGTGCGGGTGTCGAACCTCGAAAAGAAGATGGGGATCAAGGCATCCGCCACGTGTGAACTATCGCTCGGACAGGACGACCAACCGTGCGTCGGCTACCTCGTCGGTGACGTCCACGACGGAATCCGGCAGATGTTCCGCGTCATCGAGTACGCACGCATGATGGTGGGCACCAAGGCGATGTCCACGCTGTCGACCGGCTATCTCAATGCCCTGGACTACGCCAAGGTCCGCATCCAGGGTGCCGACCTGACACGCGCGACCGACAAGACCGCACCCAAGGTCGAGATCATCGCCCACCCCGACGTCCGCCGGATGCTGATGGAACAGAAGGCACATGCCGAGGGTATGCGGGCGCTGGTGATGTGGGCCGGATGGGTGCAGGACCAGGCCCAGATGTCGCTCCACGAATCGGCCCCTGGCGCCGGCGACCAGGACGTCGATGGGCACGACCGGTGGATCGCCCGCGAGGACCTGCTGCTGCCCATGGTCAAGGGATACTGCTCGGAGAAGGCCTATGAACTGCTGGCGGTGAGCCTGCAGACCTTCGGCGGCTCCGGCTATACGCAGGACTACCCGATCGAGCAGTACATCCGCGATGCCAAGATCGACACCCTGTACGAAGGCACGACCGCCATCCAGGCTCTGGACCTGCTGTTCCGCAAGATCGTGCGGGATCAGGGTGCGACCCTGACCTGGCTGGCCGACCAGATCCGCGGATGCGTCAAAGGTGGCTCGGACCACGACCCCTTCACCGACGAGCGCGAACGGCTGAGCGTGGCCCTCGACGATGCGCAGGCCCACCTCGGTGTGCTGCTGACGCACGCGATGGCCTCCACCCAGGAAGGTCAATCGGAGGAGATCTACAAGGCCGGCCTGCACTCGACGGACTTTCTGGCGTCACTGTCGGAGGTCACGATCGCGTGGTTGCTGCTGCGCCACGCCGAGGTGGCACAGGACCAGCTCGACGGGGCCGGTACCGCCGGTCTGCGCGCCGAGGAAAGGGCGTTCTATGAGGGCAAGGTTGCCTCGGCCCGGTGGTTCGCCCGGAACGTGCTGCCGAAGCTCGGTCGGCGCCGCCGCATCGCCGAAGAGGAGGACGGCGCGCTGATGTCGCTGTCCGACGCAGCGTTCTGATCGTGGCCGACCGGTCGTCGTGCGCAATGGGCGCACGGCGACCGCTGGAACCGACCGCGCGGGGAACCGGACCGGGTCCGCGGACGTCCGACGGTGACGCGCGCGGGTCGACCCGTGACGTAGTCTTGTCCGCTGGCCACTGAAGCCCGGCGCGCATCCCGTGGCTCGCGAGCCACTCGATCCCAGGAATATCGTCCCTCGATGGCAGCCTCAAGGACCAAGAAGCCCACGCGCCGCGACGCCCGCGCTCGCCGCCGTGAGAACCGCCGCTGGTGGCAGCGGTGGTGGCTCATCCTGCTCGTGTTCCCGGCCATCTTGGTGGGAGCTGTCGGCCTCCTGGCCTTCTACGTCATCTTCGACTCCGTGCCGCTCCCGGAAGACATCGACGCACGATCCTCGGTCGTGTACGACATCGATGGCAACGAGGTTGGTGGTTTGGCGGCCGAGGTGGCTCGGGAGGACGTCGCGCTGTCGGAGCTTCCCCCGCACGTGGAGTACGCCGTGCTGGCCGCGGAGGATCGCGGCTTCTATGAACATCGAGGCATCTCGTTCACCGGGATCGCCCGTGCGCTGTTCACCAACGTCCGCGCCGGTGAGGTCGCCCAGGGCGGATCGACGATCACCCAGCAGTACATCAAGAACGCCGAGCTGACGCCGGAGCGGACCTATTCCCGGAAGGTCCAGGAGGCCGCGCTGGCGATCAAGTTGGAACGCGAGTACGCGAAACGGGACATCCTGGCGTTCTATCTCAACACGATCTACTGGGGACGGGGCGCGTACGGGATCGAGGCTGCGGCGCAGACCACGTTCAACCGACCGGCCGCAGAGCTCGACGTGAACCAGGCCGCGACCCTGGCCGGGATCATCGCCGCTCCCGAAGGCTTCGATCCGTCCGAGAACCCCGACGGGGCCGACAACCGCCGCCTGTACGTCCTCAACGGCATGCTCGAAGAGGGCTACATCACACCGGCGGACCACGACGGGCTGGTCGCCGCCGGTCTGCCGGAGGTCAGCGACCGACGGACCGTCGCGCAGGGGCCCAACGCCTACTACCTCGACGCTGTTCGCCGTGAGCTGACGGCCATCCCGGCCTTCGCCGACGGGGAGTTGTTCCGCGGCCTGCAGATCCGCACACAACTCGACCAGGGGCTCCAGGAACGTGCCCAGACCACCTTGACGCAGGCGATCACCGACGGACCGACGGACACGGGCGCGATCGTCACGGTCGATCCGCGCACCGGGGGCGTGCTCGCGGTGGTCGGTGGTCCCGACGTCGAGACCCAACCATTCAACGCCGCTATCCGGTCCGTGCGGCAGCCCGGATCGACGTTCAAGGCGTTCACACTCCAGGCTTTCGTCGAGGCTGGCTATTCGCTGCAGTCGCGGTTCCCCGCCCCCGCCGAACTGGAGATCGAGGACGCGCAGGCCCCGATCAGCAACTTCGGGTCGTCGAGCTTCGGCGAGCAGACGGTGCAGCAGGCCACGGCCTCCTCGACCAACACCGTGTACGTGCAGATGCAGGAGACCGTCGGTCGCGAAGCGGTGATCGACGCGGCACGGCGCGCCGGGCTTCCCCGGGACCAATCGGACGAGGTGTTCTCGACCGAGCGGCAGAGCGGTCCGGCCCTGCGTCCCCTGGCGGGCCTGACCCTGGGGCAGGATCTCGTCAGCCCCCTGGAGATGGCCAGCGCATACGGCACGTACGCGGCCGAGGGCGTCCACGCGACGCCGCATTTGATCACGGAGGTCGTCGATGCCGACGGCCGGGTCGTGTTCACCACGGATGTCGAACAGGACCAGGACGTCGACCTGAACGTCGCCCGCACGGTCACCGCGGGCCTGCAGGGCGTCGTGAGCGGCGGCAGCGGGCAGGCCGCGGACATCGGGCGTCCGATGGCCGGAAAGACCGGCACGACCAACGACTCGCGCGATGTGTGGTTCGTCGGGTACGTCCCGCAGCTGGCGACGTCGGTCTGGCTCGGCAACCTCGACAACTCCCCCATCGACGCGGAGAACGCCACCGGGGGTGGACTGGCGGCACCTGTATGGGCCCAGTACATGTCGCAGGCGGTCGAGGGCCTGGAGGCCGAGGAGTTCGTCGCGCCGTCGACCGAGGGTCTGGAGGCCCTCAACGAGGAACCGGACGCGTGCCCGGAGGGCTATGAGTTCGCCGAGCCCCCGACTGAGGCGGACGACACCGGGTTCTTCCCCGACATCCTCATCGACCTGACCGACGACGAGGGCCGACCCTGCGTCGAGGTCGCTCCCGAACCCGACGAGTGCCCGGACGGCTACGTCTTCGCGGCCCCGCCCACCGAGCCGGACGAGGAAGGTCGCCTGCCGGAGGTCCTGCCGGACCTGATGGATCCCGAAGGCCGCCCCTGCGTCGAGGTGCTGCCGGAGATCGAACCCGAAGAGGAGGAACCGGAGAACGGGGAGCAGGATCCCGAAGACGAGGTGCCCGACCCGGAGGAGCCACCGGCCGAGGAGCCGTCCGACCCGGACCAGCCCACCGACGAGCCATCGCAGGACCCCGCCGGCGGCGGCGATCCGGACTTCGACGACCGCGCGGGTGGCGGAGACGCCACGGACGACGGCGGCCCGGGCTGAGCGTTCTCCCGCCGGTTAGGCCACGACGCCCATGCGACGAAGCGACGCCACGTCGTCAGCGGTCAGCCCGGCTTCCCGCAGGACCTCGTCGGTGTGCTCGCCCGGCTGGGGTGCGGGCCGGTCGATGGTTCCGGGCGTACGCGACAATCGCGGGGCCGGGGCCGGCTGGATGACGCCGAACGCCTCGGCGAAGGTCCCCCGCGCACGGTTGTGCGGATGCTCGGGGGCCTCGTGCAGGTCCAGGACGGGCGCTACACAGGCATCCGACGCGGAGAACAGCGCGGCCCAGTCGTCACGGGGCCGCGTGGCGAAGATGTCGGTCAACCGTTGGCGGAGGTCCGGCCAGACGGCGCGATCGTGCTGGGGCCAAACGTCCGGATCCATCCCCAGGCCCGCGATGAGAGCCGCGTAGAAGGCCGGTTCGAGCGCACCCACCGCAACGAACCGATCGTCCGCACAGCGGTAGGTGTCGTAGAAGGGGGCTCCCCCATCGAGCAGGTTCGTCCCGCGTTCCGTCGACCAGGCACCCATGCTCAACAGCCCGTGGAGGAACGCGGTCAGGGACGCCGTTCCATCCACCATGGCGGCATCCACGACCTGTCCTCGCCCCGAGCCGGCACGCTCGAGCAGTGCCGCCAGGATGCCGATGGCCAGGAAGGTGCCACCACCGCCGAAATCGGCGAGATAGTTCACCGGTGGCGGGGGCGGTTCCCCTGGACGCCCCACCGTGTGCAGGGCTCCCGCGATGGCGGCGTAGTCGATGTCGTGGCCCGCACGTGGAGCCATCGGACCGTCCTGGCCCCAACCGGTCATCCGGGCGTAGATCAGGCCCGGGTTGGTGGGGCGAAGATCCTCTGGTCCAAGGCCCAGGCGTTCGGCGACACCGGGCCGCCACCCTTCGACCACGACGTCGGCATCGGCGGCCAACCGGTGGACGACCTGGACGCCTTGGGCGGCTTTCAGGTCCACACCGATGGATCGACGGTTGCGCGACAGCCCGACCATGGAGGCATGGAGACCGTCGTCTGCTCGCGCGGCCGCGACGCGATCCACGCGCACGACATCGGCACCGAGGTCCGCCAGGAGCATGACGCCATAGGGTGCCGGGCCGATGGCGGCCAACTCGATGATCCTGGTACCGGACAGTGGACCTGGCACGGCTCAGCGTTCCCGGAGATCGACGCGACTGCCCGTGACGATCGACGTGTCATCCAGAAGGGCCCACAGCTTGCCGGCCGTGACGTCCGGATCGGCGAGGTGACCGCCGGCGTGCAGATCACGAAACCGATGCACCCCCGGGAGATCGCGCTGATCGGTCTCGCGGATGGATGCCTGCATCGGGGTCGCCACGACGCCGGGCGCGACCGACAGGACGTGACCACCTCCACGCTGCCGCTGCTCCGCACCGACCCCGGCGACCCACGCATCCAACGCCGCCTTGCCGGCGCTGTAGGTGGCCCAGCCGGCAACGGCCTTCCCGGCGGCACCGGACGAGATCATCACCACCTCGCGGCGGCAGTCCAGCGTGCGAACTGCAGCCAGGACATGATGGCCGAGCACTTGTCCCGCCGCACTGTTGAGCAGCACGTTGGCGGTGACCGCTGCGGCGTCGGTCTCGCCCGCGAAGCCGATGGGATCCAACGTCCCTGCGGCGTGGATACAGGTAATGCGCCCCCAGGGGCGGGCCGCGATCCGGTCGGCGAGCTCTCGCCCGACATCCTCCCAGGCCGACGGATCACCGAGATCCGCTCGGAGGTGGGCCACGCCGCCATCCGGGTACCCGGAACGGCTGACGTCGACGCGGGTGCTGTCGGGGGGCGCCGCGTCCAGCAGGGCGCGTCCGAGCCCAGAGGAGCCGCCGGTCACGATCACGAGAGTTTCCATGTCCCAAATCCTAGAGTGTCGTGTCGATCGCCCATGTCCGGTTGGCCGCGGCGACGTCGCCGAGGAAGCTGGTCACGAATGCGGCGTACGCGCCGGCAGCCTGCTCCGGGAACCCGTGCGCCAGGCCGGGCAGGATGTGTAGGCGGGAGTGCGGCAGCGCTTCGGCCAGAGCACTGGCGTGCCACGGCGGAGCGACGGGATCGGCATCCGCCGCCAACAGGAGCGCCGCCACGTCCGCAGCCTGGCGTCGTGGCGGCTGATGGGCCAGGCACACCTCGCTGAGCAGGAGGTGTCATTGCGCGAGCCCCTCCTCGGGGACGACATCCGGCAGGGCACCCCGCAAGGCACGCCGCCGGCCGACTTCATCGCCCGTGTACGAAGATGCCAGCGCATCATCCGCGAAAGCCGCCCATTGCCGACCACGCACGAGCGCCGCCCACCGGCCAACGACCGCACGAAGCGCCGGGTCCACGTGCAACAGCGGCGCGGACAGCACCAGGCCGGCCACCATCCCGGGATAGGCCGCCGCCAGGTGCTGGGCGACCATCGTGCCCATCGAGTGAGCGATGACGACGGCGGGTCGATCCAACCGATGCTTCAGGACCGCGGCCACATCGTCGGCGAGGTCGCGGGTCGTCAGCGTCGACGACAGCGGATGCCTGTACGACACCACCAGCCCCCGACAACGGTCCATCGGCACGGGGACCTCCGCGTACAGGGCCCGCCCCGCCGGGTCCGCCACGGGGTACAGACCGTCGGTAAGACCCGGAATCAGGACGATCGGGGGTCCGGAGGTAGCACCAAGTTCGAGCATCGGGAGTCGTGCGGGAGCCATCGAACCGGCGGCATCCAGGTCGATCCAGGCCACCTCCATGATCGCCCCTCCCCGCCGCGTCGCTCGACACGCTACTGGTCGACTGGCGGTCGGACTCGACCCACATCGTTCAGTCGGGGGCGCCACTGCGTACCAGCGAAACGACGTACCCGAGCAGCACCAGCGCGGCGACGAATTCCAGGCGGCCGAGCCACATCTGCATGATGTAGACCAGCTGAAGCCCCAGGGGCATGTCCGGGGTCACGACGCCGACGGAGATTCCGATGTTCGCGCCGACGGAGACGGATTCGAACAACGTCTGGGTGATGTCGACGTCGCCGTACATGAGGCCGACCATGGCACCGGTGAGGAAGGTCAGGCCGAACAGCAGGATCACCGTCGTGGCGGCGCGTACGGTGTGATCGCGCAGGATCTGACGCTTCCCGATGTGATAGGTCGTGACGGCCAGGGCGGACTCGGGAAGCAGGATGCGCTTCACGTCGTGGACCAGCGACTTGAATGCGACACCGATCCGGATCGCCTTGATGCCTCCGGCCGTCGAGGACGCCATTCCGCCGATCGCCATGGCACCGACGATCGCCGCCGGTGCCAGTACGCCCCAATCGCTGATGTAGACGTCACCGACGTTGACCTGATGGCCAGTGGACGACACGGCCGAGATCAACGTGAAGAAGCCCTTGCGGAACAGGGCTTCGGACGAATCGTAGGTGCCGGCACGCAGGAGCCCCCAGCACATCGCCACGAAGAACAGCGTCGTCGACACGGCCAAGGTCCGGGTTTCGAGGTGACGCAGCACCTCCCTCAGGTTCCCGCGCCACATCGCCAGGTGTAGACCGAACGAGATGGTTCCCGCCAGCATGATCAGCATCACGATGATCTCGACCGACGCCGAGTGGTAGTACATCATCGACGCCTGCATCGTGGAGAAACCGCCGGTGGAGAACGACGAGAAGAACAGGTTCGCCGCGTGATAGAGGGACCGACCGGGCGAGAACCCCGCCGCCAGGAGTGACACCACCAGCGCTGCGGTACCCAACACCATGAACACACCGGCGATCACGAAGATGAATCGGGCGGTCCGGATCACGTTGGGCAGGACCCTCTCGTCACGGGCCTCGGCGGTGTAGAGCGTCGCAATCCGGGCCCCCCCGGCCGCGAACAGTGACAGCACCACGATCACGATGCCGAGCCCACCCGAGATCTGGAGCAGATGCCGGTACAGGTCCATGGAAATCGCCGTGTGATCCAGATCGTGGATCACCGACATCCCCGTGGTGCTCAATCCCGACATCGCTTCGAAGAGTGCATCGATCGGATCGCCGTAACGCCCCGACAGATACATCGGCACAGCCGCGAAGACCGAGCCCACCAGCCACGCCAGTGCGACGATCACCATTCCCTGCGCCCAGGTCAACTGACTGCGGGTCGCCAGTCTCGCGTCGCTCACCGCGCTCACCAGCACGCACAGACCGGATCCGATGACGAAGGCCGTCGCGGCGTTCCACTCGCGCAGCGCGAGCGCCACCACCGCTGGGACGATCATCACCAGGCCGAGGCCGAGCAGCACCTTGCCGAGGTAGTAGCCGATCAGCTTCAGATCGTCCGCACCGGGTCGGATCGACCTCACGATCGGCAACCTGGCAGAAGGCCGGCGTTATGCCGGCCGTGGCGAACGTCCATGCCCGCACGCTATGACGGCAAATATCAGGACAAGCTCAACAGCATGCACACGATCGTCAACAAATCATCAATCAGGGCGACCGCATTCGGCCGCAGCCCGGATACCGTCGGATTCCCACGTCCTCACGGTCAAGGACCCCCGCTCCATGCGCTCTGTCGCGAGGTTCGTCGGCCTCGTCGCCGGACTCCTGGCCATAGCCGTCACCGGGATCCTCGCTGTCGCCGCGATGGCCTGGATGGTGCTCGGGACGGGATCCGACCCGGGGATCGCCGAGGGTGGAGATGTCCCGATCGGGGCCAGCACGCCACTGGGAACCTCCAGCGACGATGTCGCCTTCACGGTGTGGGACCGCAACGACGACGGTTCACCCGTGCGATGGGACCCCTGTTCCTCGATCGACCTGGTGGTAGCCGACGCGCTGGCGCCTGAGGGGTGGCGGCAGGACCTGGATTCCGCGATCGCCACGCTGCGACAGGCGACCGGTCTGGACCTGCGCATCATCAACGAGGTCGACGAACCACCGTCGGACGACCGATCTCCCTACCAGCCGGACCGATACGGCGACCGGTGGGCACCGATCCTCGTTGCCTGGGCGATGCCCACCGACGATCCGTGGCTTCGCGATGTGGATCGAGGCCTCGGGATCCCCGTAGCGGTCGGCACCGACGATGAGCGCGTGTACGTGAGCGGACACGTGGTCCTCAACGCGGATCGACCGGATCTGCAGGTTGGCACCGCCGACCGCAGGACGTCGTGGGCAGCCACGGTGCTCCACGAACTGATCCACGTGCTGGGTCTCGGACACGTCGATGACGCGAGCCAACTGATGGCGACCTTCCCGGGCGCGGGACCGGTCCGGCTGGGCACGGGTGACCTGGCGGGTCTGGCCGCGGTGAGTGCGGACCAGGGTTGTCTGGACGTCCCAGACCCCCAGCCAGTCGAGATCGCCCCGGCAAGCCGGCTCGATTCCAGCTCTCAGCCGTAGCCCGCGCCGAGCGCAGCCCGCCGAGGCCGTCGGACGGAGACCGCCGAAGCTGTCGGGCGGAGACCGCTAGGCCTGCAGGGTCGCCATCCGCTTGATGTTGACCAGGTTGCGCCAGCCGACGTTGTCGGTCGTCGAGTTCCCTCCGAACGTGCCGCACCCCAGGGTGAAGGCCATGGGCAGGCCGGTGCTGAGTCCACAGACACCCTGTGACCCCGGCGAGTTGACGAGCGCTCGACTCACCGGCATGCGCGCCGCGAAGCGGCCCGCTCGGGCGTCGTCCTGCGTATGGACCATGGCCGTGTGCCCAGCTCCCATCTTCCCGAGCAGGTCGAGGCAGAGCGTCTGCGCAGCCTCCTCACCATCGATGACGAACAGCGACAGGAAGGTGCCCATCTTCTCCGCCGTCAGAGGATGCGCCAGGTCCGGGACGGCGGGAACGACCAGCAGCTTGATCTCATGGTCGCGTTCGATCTCGAGCAACCCGGCGACGAGCTTCGCCGACTGTCCGATCAACTGTGGTCGGTACCCGCCGCCGTCATCAGTGATCGCCGCCGCCAGGAAGCGTTCGGTCTCCTGCTCATCGAGCACGGCGGCGCCGGCAACTTCCAGCGCATCGCGAAACGCGTCAGCCACGCTCGCGTCGACGACGAGGTTGTGCTCGGCCCCACAGATCAGCCCGTTGTCGAACGACTTGCTGCTCACGACGGCCTCGGCTGCGGCTGAGAGGTCTGCATCCGCGGCGATCCAGGCCGGTCCATTGCCCGATCCCACCCCGATCGCCGGGGTGCCCGAGCGGTATGCCGCCTGGACCATGCCCGGCCCGCCGGTCGCCAGGATGAAGCGGATGCCGGCATGGGACATGAAACGGGCCGTGCGCTGACGACTGCTGCGTTCCTGGAGGCACTGCACGATGCCGGTCGGTGCACCATGGCGTTCCAGGACCGGGGTGACGGCGTCCATGAACGCTGTCGCCAGCGGCAGGCAGATCCGGTGGAACGACATGATCAACGCATTGCGGCCTTTCAGGCCGATCAGCGTCTTGTAGTTCGCCGTGGCGATCGGGTTGGTCATCGGGATGATCCCGAAGATGGG
>JBDNIX010000208.1:0-3450 GCA_041688045.1 Nitriliruptoraceae bacterium | reverse complement strand
GGCTTCCTGAGGGGAGCACTGGCCTCGGCCGGGGCGCCGGCGCGGGTCGAGGCCCGCGAGGGCACGGTGATCGCCGAACTCGACGAAGCCGGGATCGGCGCCATGCCCTCACCGGTAGCGACGGTTGACGCCCGCAACCAGACCTACCAGCGGGGTGTGGTCCAGGCGATGCGAGCCATCGTCGCGCTGCGCCCCGGCGACCACCTGGAGGTCCTCACGGACGGCGAAGGCTCTCCGGCCGCCTACGCCCGCTGGGCCGACCGGTCCGGACACCAGGTCATGGACGTTGCCCGCGTTCGCGACGTCAAGGGACGGGCGGGGGTCCGCATCCTCGTCAGGAAGGCGACGGGCCGATGACCACCCTGCTCCTGACCGCGCGCGATCCGCTGACGGCGGGTGATGGTCCGCACCCGGTCCGCGCCGCCGCGGACATCGCCCGGACCGGCGAACCGGTCACGCTCGTGCTGTTCGAGGATGCGGTCACGCTCACTCGCGTGGGACATCGCGACCTCGAGGTTCTCGTCGATGCGCTGGATGCCGGGGTGGAGGTGCTGGTCGAACAGGACGCGCTGTCTCGCCGAGCCGTCGCCTCACTCGACGGCATCAAGGCCACCACCTTCGCCGAGGTGGTCGACCGCCTGGGCGCCGACCGGAGCGTGTGGCTGTGAGCGACCCGACCCAGACAGGCGCTTCCGCGGAAGCGGCAAGGACCGGGACCGGCTGGTCTGCGACGGTTGGATCCGGCGATCCAGGTGCTTTCGCGGAAGCGGCAAGGACCGGGACCGGCCGCTCCATCGTGCTGGCGCTCGGGACCGCTCCAAAGCACGGCGCGACCGTCGCTGCCCTGCGCCTCGCACACGAGGCCGTGCAGCGCGGCCACCAGGTCGCGGTGTACGCCTACGGCGACGGGGTGCGGATCGGCGCGGACAGTTGCCCGACCAGCGCCTACGTCCGGGAGTTCGTCGGCGAAGGGGATGATGACCGCCCGGTCAGGTGGATCGTGGACGGGTCGGACCCTCGAACCTCGACGCAGGTGCCGGGGGTCGTGCGCGGCGACGGCAGCGACCTGTGGCGGCTGGTCCGAGAGGGTGACGTCGTGCTGGGGGTGACGGCGTGAACGCCCCGCGGCCCAGCGTGCTGTCGATCGTGCGTGGCGCCGACGCCGGCGCGGCACGTGAGGCCGACCCCGCGCTGGACGCAAACGCCTACGCCGTCGCGGACGAAATCGACATGACCCTGGTGCTGAAGGACCGGGGTGTGGAATTGGGGCTCGACGACATCCGTTGTGATCGGGGCACGCTGATCGGCGTGGTGATCCCGGCAGCCGAGCCAGCCATCGACCTCCGTGCGCTGCTGGATTCCGGTGTGCAGGTGCGGGCGGTGGCCGAGGATCTGGAGGCCCGGGGGATCGCCCCGGCTGCGCTGGTCGCCGGTATCGAACCGGTGACCGAAGCGGACCTCGCCCGCATGATCGTGGAGCACGACGTGACCTTGACCACCAGTTCCTGACCACTCGTTCGCTGACCGCCCGTTCCTGAAGCCCCCTGGCAACCATTTGCCCGGTTCGCACTGTCCCGCTTGGCCCATCGACCATGAACCCGGTTCCCTTTCCGAGCCGGCTGGAGGAGTCGCCCGAATGCCTCAGAACCTCGCCACCGACGCGGAAGGTCGGTTGCTGATCGACGTGCGCGGACCGCGGTTCGGTGCGGCGATCACCACGGTCGTGCTCGCGACCGCGCTGGTCGTGCAGGGGCCGGTCGGTATCGGCCTGGTCGCCTGGCAGTGGGCCGTATTCGGCGTGGCGACGTTCGCCGGGTTGGCCTGGTCGCCGTACGGGCAGGTGTTCCGGTGGTTCAAGCGCCGCTTCGATCTGGGAGCACCACCCGAGACGGAACTGGAAGGGCCGCCCCGGTTCGCCCAGACCTGCGGGTTCGCCGTGACCACGGTCGGTCTGGTGCTCTTCGCCGGCGGGTTGACCGTGGCCGGTTGGGTCGCCGCCGGGATCGTGCTGGTGCTGTCCATGCTGCTGGCGACCACGGGCCTGTGCATCGGGTGCGAGCTGTATCTCTTCGGCCAGCGCCTGCAGGCCCGCCACGGAGCCCGTGACGCGGACAACGGAGGGGTTGCCTGATGGACCCGATCCTGCTCCGTCTGCTGCTTGTCGCCGGGCTGCTGGTCGTCGTGCTGGCCGCCGGGTGGTTGGTGCAGCGCCGCGATGGCACGGTGCGTCACGGTGGCGACGCCCGCCTTCGGGGCGACCACCTCGCCGCTGTCGGTCTGGACCTGTCCGACGGCGCTGCTGGTGCCGTGCTGTTGGGCTCGCCGACCTGCACGCCCTGCGACAGCGTCAAGCGGGTGCTCGGGGACATCGAGGTGGAGCGCGCCGGCTTTCGGTGGGTCTACGCGGACGCGGCGGACCACCTGGCGCTGGCGGACGAACACAAGGTGATGCGCGTACCGACCCTGTTCATGGTGGCGGCGGACGGGCGCATCATGGCGCGGTCCAGCGGGGTGCCGCGTCACGACGACCTGCGGCGCGTCCTGGACGCGGGCGGCGACCTGGGCACGGCCGCGTGACCATCTGACCGCCGCCTGACCTGGACACGGCTGCCTGACCATCTGACCGCCGCAGGTCGACCACCAAGCTGTGGGCCGTACCCTCGACCAACGACGCACCCGCTACCTTGAGGAATCACCGTGTCCGCACCCTTCGTCGCCCATACGCCCACCCGCCGCGTCGACGTCACCGGCAGCGACCGCCTGAGCTACCTCGAGGAAGTGACCTCGCAGGCGCTGAAGGAAGCGTCCGCCGGGTCGGTACAGGGATCGCTGTACCTCGATCCGCATGGAGCGCCGCTGGCCATGTTCGACGTGGCCGTTCTGGCGGAGAGCGTGGCCCTGCTGGCTCCCGACGAGGGGGTCGCGACGACACTGGTCGAGGTGCTCGGCGGACGGACGTTCCTGTCAGACGCGGCGTTCACGTTGACCGACGACGTGGTCATCGTGCTGCGCGGCGAGGGGGCGCAGGACGTCGCGGCAGCGGCCAACCTCGCGACGCGACCCGGCACGGTTCGGCCCGCAGGCGATGCGTTCGTGATCGGCCGCGACGACGGTCAGGTGGACATCGTCGGCCCGGCGCAACTCATCGACGACCTCCGGGATCTGCTGATCGACGCCGGCGCACGCGAGGGAACCGACGACGACCTGGAGGCGTGGCGCGTCGCTGCGGGCGTCCCGGCCTGGGGCAGCGAGGTCACGCCACCACATCTGCCCGAGGAGGTCGGCCTCCTGCCGAGCCACGTCCACCTGGCGAAGGGCTGCTACCCGGGACAGGAGGCGGTCGCGCGGATGTGGATGCTGGGCCGGCCCCGCCGCCGCCTGGCCGTGGTCACCCCCACGCAGGGATCGATCGACGTCGGCTGGCACACGGGATCGGGACGCCATCAGGTC
>JBDNIX010000207.1:0-6017 GCA_041688045.1 Nitriliruptoraceae bacterium | reverse complement strand
ATCAAACAACGCAACAGTCCTGTGACACCCTGCCAGGGCCATCAGCGAGTTCCACCTCTTGGCAAAGGTTTCCTGGCGCAACTGCTCGTGGGCAACCGTTCGTGGACGGTGAGCTGGCGGCGCCGCGCGTTCCAAGCTGGACCGCTCACCCAGCAGACTCGCTATGGATTACGTGTCAAGGATTATTTGTCGTGGATTACGTGCAATGGGCTAACTGTGCGGATTTTTCGATGGTTTTTGAGCCATTGGCGACCGACGCCCTCACACGGATTGGATCCAAGTAGCACAGCTAACCCATGCACTCCATGTAATGTGGTAAATCTGACCTTCGCAGGACACTTCATGAGGGGATCGTCGATTTGTGAGGGACAATGTCAAGCTGTGAACAATCCAGGCGCTACTCAGGAGCTATTTAGTTGGGCACCTTGTGAATTAGCGTGATATTTACGCAACGTGGAGGCGCATGTGGACAAACTCCGAGCGATTTCGCGCTTTTGCATCTCAATAGAGCACTGAGTCGACCGATAGCAGGTCACGGTACGGGAATGATTCCGCACACCAACCAAATGAGCGCAGTGCCGTGATCGTTGCTGCGATGGTCATGTCTGTGTCACGATCAGTGTCGAAGCGCCAAGGCCGCACCACGATCAAGAAGGGTGGTGGGGCCAACTCCATCGGCAAGGTGGGGCCACTTCAGATCGGCATTCCCAGCGTTTGTGATCGTTGCGGCCACACCGGCTGCTACTGCCACTCCGACCCGACTCAGCCAGACCCCTAACCCGCCTATCCGCGCGCGCTATGCGGCTTGGCTCCACTGGTGTATCAAGTTGTCCCAGCCCGGACGCAGCTCGCGCGGCAAAATAATTGCTGGCCAGGCATGAACAAGGTCATCGGCATCAACATAGTTCACAATGTCTTCAGGTTCACCTTCACGTAGGACGATTTCAATGACACGCGCGCGCTCATAGCCATCGCGCATGTCTCGCTTGACACCACCGGGAGACCAATCAAGTGAAAGAGGGAGAGCAACTCGGCCGCGCACGTGCTCCAGCGGTAAGCGCCATAACCGATCCGGTAACCAAAACGTGCGCCACCGCCACGCAGGCTCCAACATGAACGTCACCGGACCATCCCCAGCAACGTCGACAACCCGTGTTTGCACATCCACATTCGTAAGTGTGGCAGAGAACCAGCCCGAAAGAGAAAATCCATCACGAAACCGACTCTTCACACACAACTCCCCCACTATCCGAGGTTCTGACACAGGAAGGATCGCCGCCGCGTCCCTCCTCGTCCTGGGCCGCGGCCCGATGCGCCAGTTGAGTCACTCGTCGAAATACTGCCGGACGACCCTCATTCACGCTCGTCCTCCCGGTGGATGAGGAGCTCGACCACCAGGGCCGTCCATCCGGTCTGGTGGCTGGCCCCCAGGCCGGCACCGGTGTCGGCGTGGAAATACTCGTGGAAGGCGATGAGGTCGCGCCACCGGGGGTCCTCCTGCATGAGGGCGACATCACCGTGCGACGGCCGTCGGCCGTTCTCGTCCAGGGTTAGCAGGGTCACAAGCCGCCGGCTGATCTCGTCCGCGGCGCGGGACAGTCCTACCAACTTTCCTGAGCCGGTCGGCAGTTCGACCTGGATGTCCTCCCCATAGAAACGAGCAAACCGCCGGAGGGCTTGGACGAGCAGGATGTTGGCGGGGAGCCACACCGGGCCCCGCCAGTTCGAGTTCCCTCCGAAGGCGCCCGACTGGGACTCCCCCGGCTCGTATCCCACCGTCGCTTCGAAACCGCCGACACGAAGGGTGAAAGGTTCGCTCAGGTGGTGCCGGGATAGCGATCGCACGCCGTACGGCGAGAGGAACTCCTCCTCGTCCAGCAGCCGGCCGATCACCCGCAGCACGTGGTGCGGGCTCACCATGCTGAGCAGCCGACCCAGGTTCCCCTCCCGCACGTGCATCTGGGTGATGGGAGCCGCGTACTGCGGCTTGCTGCGGGTGAAGCCCTCGAGGCGGGCGGCGAACTCTGGCAGGCGCGCCAAGGTGCCCGTTCCGAGGGTGGTCGTCGCCGTGAGCGGGAGCAGTCCGACAAGGGACCGCACGCGCAACGGGATCCGCTCGCCATCGGTCGTGGCGAGGACGTCGTAGAAGAATCCGTCTTCCTCGTTCCAGAGCGCCGACGCCCGCGCAGCCGACGCGATGTAGGCGAAGTGCTCGACGAACTTCGTGGCCATATCTTCGTAGCTCGAGTCGTGTTCGGCCAGGACGAGCGAGATCTCCAGCATGTCGAGGCAGTACATAGCCATCCACGCCGTGCCGTCGCTCTGCTCGAGTATGCCGTCGACGGGGAGCTGGGCGGACCGGTCGATCGGTCCGATGTTGTCGAGCCCGAGGAATCCGCCCTCGAACAGATTGGACCCGTCGGCGTCCTTGCGGTTCACCCACCAGGTGAAGTTCAGCAACAGCTTGTGGAAGACCCGCTCGAGGAACTCGAAGTCCGACCCCCCGGTGCAGTGGAAGACCTCGAGCGCGGCCCAGGCATGCACAGGAGGGTTGACGTCTCCGAAGGCCCACTCGTAGGCCGGCAGCTGGCCGTTGGGATGCATATAACATTCGCGAAGGAGCAGCAGAAGCTGGTCCTTCGCAAATCGGCCGTCCACGTGGGCGAACGGCACGCAGTGGAAAGCAAGGTCCCAGGCGGCGAACCACGGGTACTCCCACGGGTCAGGCATCGAGATGACGTCGTGGGCGGACAGGTGGCTCCAGGACGCATTCCGACCACGCACCCGAGCCGGCGCGGGCGGCGGTCCGGCAGGATCGCCCTGCTGCCACTCCTCGACGTCGAAGTGGAAGAACTGCTTGCCCCACAGCAGGCCCGCGAAGGCCTGGCGCAGCACGAGGGCCTCGTCGGCGGACAGGCTCGCCGGGCTGACGGACGCATAGAAGTCATCAACCTCACCGTGACGAACGTGCATGACATCGGTGAAGTCGTGGTCGAGGTCGCCCGCACCCGCACCAGCCGCCAGTCGGACCCTGATCTCGTGGGTCCCTCCGGCCGGCACGGTGACGACATGATGGACGGCAGCCTTCGTCCCCCTGAGGTCCGGATTCACCGTTGCATCGCCGTTCACGACATGGTCGTTGACTCCGTCCTTGGGAAAGGCAGGACTCGGGTCCGCGCCGAACAGCCGCCGCGCGTTCGTCTCGTTGTCGCAGTACAGGACGTCGACGCAGGGATCGTGCGTCAGCGTCCAAGTCCCCAGTCCCGGATGGGTACCTCGCACGGTCCTGGCGTCGGCACGGGAGAACTCGGGGATCTCTTCGGCGCTTCGGCCCCACGACCAGGTGTTCCGGAACCACACCGTGGGCAGCACATGGATCGTGGCCTCGTCGGGGCCGCGGTTTTCCACCGAGATGCACATGAGGATGTCGTCCGAAGCGGCCTTCGCGTAGTTGACCGTCACCGACCAGTACCGGTCGTCGGTGAATACCCCGGTGTCGATGAGTTCGTACTCCGGTTGGTCGGGGCCACGCCGCGCGTTCTCCGCCACCAGGTCGGCGTAGGGGAACTCGCGCTGCGGGTAGTAATAGCGCCAGGTCATCCACGAGTGCGTCGGGGTGCTGTCGAGGTACCACCAGTAATCCTTGACGTCCTCGCCATGGTTACCCTCTGGCCCGGACAGCCCGAACATCCGCTCCTTAAGGATCGGGTCGCGCCCGTTCCACAGGGCGAGCCCCAGGCACAGCTGCTGATCCGAGTCGCAGACTGCGGCCATGCCGTCCTCGTTCCAGCGATAGGCCCGAGATCGAGCGTGGTCGTGTGGGAAGTAGTCCCACGCGGCCCCCTCGGCCGAGTAGTCCTCGCGGACCGTGCCCCAGGCCCGTTCGGCGACATAGGGACCCCAGCGTCGCCAGTCCGCGGTGCCGGCGTCGGTGGCGCGGAGCCGGTCTCGTTCGGAGCTCATTGTGCCTCCTGTTCGAGTCGCCAGGCACGAAGCACTTCGGCAACGGACCATGCCTGGAAGGGACAGCCGGTGGGGGTGTGCGGCGCGGCGCCTTCGGCCGTCTCCGAGATCGAGCCCAGCCCGGCCTCCGCCAGGTGCAGTGCGTATCCGTCGAGCACGCCCGTGACGGATACGCCGGTCCGGAGGGCGGCCGTCACATACGGCCCGATCAACCACGGCCAGGCAGTCCCCTGGTGGTAAGCGCGGTCACGCGCCCGCTGGTCGCCGCGGTGGACGCCGACGAAGTCCGGGTCAGTCGGTGACAGGCTGCAGATCCCGACCGGGGTCATCAGCCCCGCCACCGCCCGCACCGGCCCGGCATCGAGGACCGGGCCGTACGGTAGCGACACGGCAAGCAGTTGGTTGGGACGCACGGATGCATCATCGCCGTCAGGCCCGTCGACAACGTCGAGCAGGGACCCGTCAGGGCGGACGAACCGCGTGGCGAACGCGGCCCGGGCCGCCTCCTCCGGCCGGCGCAGGCGTTTGGCCTGGTCCCCGACGAGGGCGTGGAGGTAGCGAATGGCACTGAGGGCGTTGATCCACAGCGCGTTGACCTCCACAGCCTTGCCGATCCGCGGTGTCACAGGTACGCCGTCGAACCGGGCATCCATCCAGGTGATGGCCAGATCCGGTCGTCCCTGCGTCAGGAGGCCGTCATCGTCGACACGGATCCCGTATCGGGTGCCAGCCAGGTAGGCGTCCGCGATCGCCGTGACGCTCGGGTTTAGCTCGACGGCGAGATCGTGGTCCCCCGTCCGGGCGATATACCGATCCACCGCATGGACGAACCACAGCGCGGCGTCCACCGTATTGAACTCCGGCTGGCCGCTGTCGGCGGTGTTGACCAGCATCCCCTCCGACACGGACTCCCCATACCGGGTCAGCAGCGCGCGCCCCTCGTCGAGTCTGCCCGTCTCTAGGAAGAGCCCCTCGAAGGCGGTCATGGTGTCGCGCGACCAGGTCCCGAACCACGGGTATCCCGCGATTACGTCTGGCCCGCTCACGATGAAGGCGTCCGCAGCCCGAACCAGGCTCCGCTCGACCGGGTGGCTCGCACCAGCCACCAGGGCTCGGGATCTCGCGTGCGCACCCGCGACGATCTCGCGTGCGCTCGTCGGGCGTTCGTTGAGGTCCCCCGTCCAGGCGACGACCTCAGTGGTTGATCCGGTGCCGTCGAACGCCGCGCGGAACGTTCCCGCCCACCACAGGTCCTCCACTGCGGCCAGGCCACGATCAGCCTCCTCCCGCAGGAAGGCGCCCTCGAACCACACGCCCGACGGTGTCCATCCGGGGCCACTCAACCGCACAGCCCCGCCGATGACAACGCCGTCGTCGAGGACATCCGAGACCGGTGGCGGTCCGACTCGTCGCTCGCCGTGTACGTCGCGCCACGTGACCAGCGCCTCCAGCTCGAGCGCCTCGGCGTCGCCGGCCAGCAGCCGATGGACCAACCCGAGCGACCCCGTTCCGTGCTGCAGCGCGAGCTCCCGCTCGATCACGACGTCCCCGACCCGCCACCGCCACCGCGGTAGCCCGTCCACGAGATCAAACTGCTGCAGGAACCGGTGCCCATCGGGGCTGATGGCTCGGTCGGCCCACTCGTGTACGCCGAGCCGCACTCGCGTGCCTGACCGCAGGACCACCACCGGGTCGAGTGCGGCGATGGCGAGGGTCCGACTGGGCGACGGGCCCGGGGCGACGAGCAGCCCGTGATATCGCCGGGTCCGCAGGCCACTAACCGTGCCCATGGCATAGCCGCCGCGGCCGTCGGTGACCAGCCACTCGGGTGCCGATCGACCGGGCAGCCGGGTGGTGGCCACCGGACCGATCGCGACGGCGTCGATCATGTCCATCGGCTCATGGTGTCACTGCCCCCGCATGGGCTTGCGCAGCGTTCGGTATCCGCTCACGATCCGCTCGGTCGCGCTGACGAGTACGACCACGGCCCAGACCCAAGCGATACCCGATGCGTACGCGGGCACGATGCACCACAAAGAGTGGACGAAGATGGT
>JBDNIX010000206.1:0-17989 GCA_041688045.1 Nitriliruptoraceae bacterium | reverse complement strand
GGCGCGGGGGAACTCCAAGCCATCACGGCGACGGCCTCACCCGGCGACGAACTGTCGCTGACCATCATGCACGAAGGCGGGGAACGCGAGGTGGTCGCGACATTGGCGGCTGTCCCGGACGGCGACGGCGCGCGACTGGGTGTGAGCATCGAAACCGTTCTGGAAGAACTGCGGCTTCCCTTCGAGGTCGAACTCCGCGAGGGCAACCGCATCGGCGGACCGAGCGCCGGAATGATGGTCGGCGTGACGGTCTACGACCTGCTGGCGGACGAGGATCTGCTCCAGGGACGGACGGTCGTGGGCACCGGGACGTTGTCGTCCGGTGGCATCGTCGGTCCGGTCGGTGGTGTGGCGCAGAAGATGCAGGCAGCGGCCGACTACGGCGCGGACCTGGTCCTGGTCCCGGCGTCGCAGCTCGACATCGCGACCGCCGCAGCTCCGGAGGGGCTGCTGATCGCAGGCGTGGAGAGCCTCGACGAAGCCATCGAGGTCCTTCGCCGCGAACCGGTGTAGCGCGGCGCGCCAGTCCCGCGCCCGATCGGTCGGGAGGACCATCCGCCGATCGGCTCAGAGGTGGGCGGGTGCCGGGCGCGTCTGGCAGCGGGACACGAAACTCCCGAGCAGCTGCATCCCGACCCTGGTCAGGATCGATTCCGGGTGGAACTGGACGCCCTCGATATCCAGTTCACGATGGCGCAACCCCATGATGGTGCCGTCAGACGTCTCCGCAGTGATCTTCAGGATGGTGGGCAGGGTGCCGCGATCCACGACCAGGGAGTGGTAGCGGGTCGCTTCGAACGGCACCGGAAGCCCCTGCAGGACGCCGTCGCCGCGGTGGTACACGGCGGACGTCTTGCCGTGCACCAGTTCCGCCGCCGGGACGACCCGTCCCCCATAGACCTCGCCAATGCATTGATGTCCCAGACAGACGCCGAGAACCGGCCGCTCACCCGCGACCGCCCGGATCAGCTCACTGGACAGTCCTGCATCCCCGGGGTCTCCGGGCCCCGGGGAGATCACGACACCATCGGGGAGGTCGCTCACCACGTCGGCGATGCGGAAGGCGTCATTGCGGACCACCTCGACGTCCGCCCCGAGCTCTCCCAGTTCCTGGGCGAGGTTGTAGGTGAATGAATCGTAGTTGTCGATGATCAGGATGCGTGCCGCTGCGCCCATCACCGTGTCCGTTCGTCGTCGGCGCCCGCTTCGGAGTCCGACAGCTCGCCGGCGCAGAGCAAGCCGGCCACCTGGATCTGCAGGGCCTCGCGGTCGATCACGTCATCCTCCGTGCGCGGCAGGTCGGTCACCAACAGAATGCGGTCGGGCAGCGACCGGCTGTCGAACGATCCGGCCAGCACCTCCAGCAGTGCATCGGGATGTGGGGGCCTGCGCTTCGCACTGACGACGGCGGCGACGACCTGCTCGTCGACGAGTATCACTTCGGCGTCGCGAACGTCGGGCCGTCGGCACAGCGCGTCGGCCAGCCGCTGCGCGGGTACGGGGTCTCCCGCGCGGACGAGCAGTTGATCACGCTGCCCGACGATCGTGAACCATCCGTCCCCGTTCACGCGTGCCACGGTGTCGGTGACCAACCAGCCGTCGACCGAACGGCCGTCGGCGCACGCGGTACCGACCTCGGGTATCTGGGGACCCCGGACGAGCAGAAGTCCGGCCTCATCGACGGCTCGCAGCGTACTCATGTCGTCGGGGTTGACGACGACAGCCAGTGTGTCGGTGACCGGTAAGCCCATCGCGGTCGGGATCACCCGGCCGTACACCGGCTGTCCGTGGGTGATCGGCGCGGCATCCCCGCACCCGTAGAGGGTGCGGAACCGCGCGCCACCCGACCGTCGTTCCAGATCTCTCGCAACGGGATCGGGCAATCCTTCGCCGACCGCCAGACAGACCCGGAGAGACGTCAGGTCGCGCTTCGCCGCCTCACCCTCGTCGAGCAGGTGAACGACGCGGCCGCTGCGGGCCACCAGCAGGGTGGGACGGTGCCGTTCGATGGCCTTGGCGAGACCGGACACCGACGGGTCGTCCAACAGGATGGTCGTGGCTCCGGACAGCAACGCGGCGAGCACGCCGATCGCCAAGCCGACGATGTCGTGCAGAGGTTCCGCGACCAGTATGCGTTCACGCGCGGCCTGCACGTCCGGCACCCATAACCGCGACTGGAAGGCCGTGGCCAACAGCGTGCGGTGGGAGTGCTCGACCGCCGTCACACCTCCCGGTCCGAGCCCCACAGCCACCAACGCCGGCCCATCCACGGTCGCCGTCTCCGCCTGGCCGACCGGCGGGGCCGACGAGCTTGCTTCCGTGCCGAGCAGATCGGTCGGATCGACGGCATCCCCGCACGCGGCGGCGGCGCTCTCGACGGAAGCGCGTGCGGCATCGTCCAACAGGTCCCGCAGCGTGTAAACCACGGAGGCATCGTCCGGCGCGCGCTCGGGAGATCGACCCGCACGATGCCCAGCACGGGGTCGCGGCACGCGGATCCGTGGGCGCCGAGGGGTGCGCAGGAGCCGTCGGCCGGTCCCGGGGACACGCCATTCATCACCCGCCACGATGATGGATACGCGCGGGATCGCGTCGTGCTCTTCCAGCGCGGACACGGCTTCCGCGGTGCCCATCACCGCGAGCACGCCCGCGTCCGTAGCGGCCATGGCCACCTGATCGGCGACAGCATCGGCGGGGACGGGAACCGCCGTCGCGCCGCGGCGCCACAGGGCGATCAGGACGATCAACAGCGAGATACCGGTCTCGAGCATCACGAGGATCCTGTCACCCTCACCGATCCCCTGGTGCTCCAGCGCGCGCGTGTGGATATCGACCTGATCATGGAGCTGTTCGTAGGTGAGCTCGACCCGCCCCGCGACCACCGCGGTGTGCTGCGGGAAGTCCCGTGCCGCGTCGTCCAGGAGTCGTGGGAGACGGACCGTGGGAAGCCGATAGGTCGGAGGCACGCCCGGCGGATAGCTGGCCACCCAGGGGCGGTCCAACGACGCAGAACGCGGAGGGCTTGCCACGGGGACGGGCAACTCCTGGCGAGGGGGCGGGAGACAGGCGTATGGAACGCTACCGTTCCCGTCCCCCGGTGACGTCCCGGCGCCGGTGGCGACACCGTTCGCAGGTCTCGCCGGATCGACGAGGACCGCATCGTGCCCGCACAGGACTCCGCCGCGACGCCGGCCGAACTGCGTGTCCTGCAAGCCCGCATCGATCAGGCCCTGGAACGTGAGCTGCAGCGCGCCCTCGATCGGCTGCTCGAGTTGTCACCGCTGCTGGCCCCCATCGCCGACGAACTGCGTTCGTTCACCGCCTCCGGCAAGCGCGTCCGGCCGGCTCTGCTGCTCCTGGGATTCAACGCCGCAGGGGGTGTCAATCTGGATTCCGTCGAGGGGCCGGCACTGGCCCTCGAGCTGCTGCACACGTGCGCTCTTCTCCACGACGACGTGATCGACCGCGCCGCCACCCGTCGGGGCCGCCCAACCGTCCACGAAACCTTCGCCGACCATCATCGGAAGGCCGGGTGGTCCGGCGATGCTCACGCCTTCGGGGAAGCCATGGCCATCCTCGTCGGTGACCTCGCGTTCGTGTACGCCGACGATATGTTTCTGCAGGCGACCGTCCCCAGCGCCTCACTGCTGGACGCGTTCCGGCGGTTCACGACACTGCGCGAAGAAGTGATGGCCGGCCAGACCCTGGACGTGCACGCGGCCACCTCGGGGTCCACCGACCGGTTGGCGGCGCTGACCGTCGCCACCTTGAAGTCGGGGCGCTATTCCGTGGCCCGTCCGCTCGAGATCGGGGCCCTGCTCGCTGGCGCGACCGCGGAGCTCGTCGACGGGCTGGGTGCGTTCGGCGACCCGCTCGGGCGGGCCTTCCAGGTCCGCGACGATCTGTTGGGGGTCTTCGGTGACGACGCCACGACCGGCAAGTCCACCGTATCCGACCTCGCGGAGGGCAAGCGCACGCTGCTCATCGCCGAGGCGGTGGCCGGCCTGGACGCCAGCGATCGCCGGGAGCTGCTCGCCGGACTCGGTGACCCGACCCTGGACGCGGCGCGTACGGACCGACTGCGCGAGCTGATCGAATTGTCCGGAGCTCGGGCGGCCACCGAGAGCTACATTGAGGTGGCGGTCGCGGACGCACGGCGGGTGCTGGACAACCTCGACATCCCTGCGGGCGTTCGCACCCACCTGGCGCAGGTGGCGAGCTATCTGGGGGACCGCACCACGTGAGCGACCCCGATCGTCGGGTTCTCCAGGCGCTGCTCGACCCAGGGGAACACCGTTGTGAACAGCAGGACGATCACCAGGGCGATCACGACGAGGATCAGAACCACCTTCAGCCAACGGGGCATGGTTTGGGGATCCTTTCGGGCGGCGAGTGGCAGGATGGCACGTCGTCGGTCAGGTTTCGGCGATCTCGTCCCGTGGTGCCGCGTCCGGATCGACCGTCGAGGCGATGGGATCACCGATCAGCTCGCCCCACGCAACCAGGCGTTGTGCGGCGCTGAAGCGCGGGTGGCAGGTCGTCAGCGTGATCATCGGCGCCCCGCGATCCAGCGGGTCCTCCTCGATCACCCACAGTTCCGTCGGCTGGATGACGCGCTGTTCGACGTACGCGTAGATCCACTCGCGTCCCTGGCGGTCGACCACGTGGATCGTGTCGCCAGGCTCGAGCTCGTCGAGCGCCCAGAAGGGGGATCCATAGGTCGTCCGGTGACCCGCCACCGCGACGTTGCCCGCACCACCGGGCCGGTCGGTCTCCGGGTAGTGGCCCGGGCCTCGGCGCAGCAGGTCGAGCGTGACCCCCTCGACGGTGTAGAGCACCTCGTCGTTGATGATCCGTTCGCCGTCGCGTTCGAACCACAGCGCCGCGTAGGAGCCGCCGGTTTCAATCGGTTCGTCGTCGGGATCGTCGTCTCCGTCGGGTTCGTCGTCTCCGTCGGGATCGGCCTCGGTCGGGTTCGCCGGAACGTTGAGGGTGAACTCATCGGCGAGGTTCCGCTGTTCGCGTTCGGTGGTCAGGCCGGTGAACCACAGCAGATAGACCACGTAGAGCAGAACCACGGCGCCCGCAGCGATCAGGGCCCAGCCGACTCCCCGAACGACTCGCGTCACCACCGTCTCCCCACCGTTGCCCTACGGGTGGTGAGGGTAGCGACGCGCCGGCCGTGGCCACCTCTGAAGCCAACCGACCTCCCCCAGGTCACCACACTTCACCGGACCGACCCACAGCCGCCGATGCCACCACCTCTGAAGCCAACCGACCTCCCACAGGTCACCTCAGTTCACTGGACAGACGCCCGGCGTCGGCGGCGCGGCTCGCAAGAACCTGCACGCGTCGACGACGCGGCTATCCTGATCGGTTCAGTACACGAAGGCCCGAGGAGCGACCGAATGCCGGAGAGCAAGCACCGACGCGGCGGCAAGAACCGTCCTCGCGCGCACCAGACCAGCGCCCCGGAGGTCAATGCCAAGGCGTCTCCCGCCTGGGTGCCGATCGTCGGCGTCGCACTGCTGATCGTGGGCGTCCTGGTCATCCTGATCGGCTACCTACCCGGCGTCAGTTCCTGGCTCGGATCGCTGCCCGGGCTCGGATCCAACTGGGGCCTCGTCGGCGGATTCATCCTGCTCAGCGTCGGATTCGGGTTCCTGACGCAATGGCGGTGACACCCACCCGTCGTCGCATCTCCCCACCGGACCAGCGCGTTTTCCACAGTCCCTGTCCACAAGGCCGTCATAGCCACGCTATGTGGCCTTCCGCGCACTCACCGCGGTGCCGGTGCCGCTGATCCACCCCTGGGAGGCGATCACCGAACCGGTCGGACGTCCTCGTTGAGGATCTCCGTACGTTCATGCATGCGTTGTCCACAGTGGCTGGGCGCCCGAGGCGTCCCCCGAACCAGCAGCAGGACCTCCGTACCGCACTCCTCGCACCAGAACAGGGTGCGTTCGTCGGCGTTGACGGGAACGGGCTCATCGTCGCCACCCCCAGCGGCGCCCCGGCCGTCGGTGACCAGCACCCGAAGCGATGCGATCGACCACGTCAGCAACGCATAGGCCAACAGCGGCGCAAACACCCACCGCCACCCGAAATTCACCCCGACGAGCACGGCGACGAGCGCCGCGGGGATGAGCAGCAGAATCATGGGATCAGCTCAATCGTTCGATGATCGTGGCGTTGGCCATGCCGCCACCTTCGCACATGGTCTGCAGACCGTAACGTCCGCCGGTGTGCTCCAACACGTTCAGCAGCGTCGTGAGCAGCTTGCCTCCCGAGGCGCCCAGGGGATGGCCGTTGGCGATCGCACCACCATGCATGTTCACCTTGTCCGTGTCGGCGCCGGTCTCGGCCTGCCACGCCAGCACGACCGGTGCGAACGCCTCGTTGACCTCGAAGGCATCGATGTCATCGATCGTCAATCCCGCACGGGTCAGCACCCGTTCCGTCGCCGGGATCACTCCCGTCAGCATCATGATCGGATCGGCGCCGGTCACGCTCATGGCGTGGACACGCGCTCGGGGCGTCAGACCGAGCTCTTCCGCCGTACCGCGCTCCATCACCAGCACCGCGGAGGCTCCGTCGGACAGCTGTGACGCATTGCCTGCGTGGATGACCCAGTCGATCTGCGGGAACCGGGCCGTCCAGGATTCATGTTCGAACGCCGGCGTCAGTCCGGCCAGGGTGTCCACGGTCGTGGCCGGACGGATCCCTTCGTCCCGGTCGAAGCGCTCCCCCGTGGGTCCGTCGCCCCGATCCTCGTCGATCGGCAGCAACTCGGCATCCACCCGTCCGTCGTCGCTGGATACCGCGGCCCGGCGGTGCGACTCCGCAGCGAACGCGTCGACGTCCTCGCGCGACAAGCCCCATGTGGCGGCGATGAGCTCTGCCGAGATTCCCTGCGGCACCAACCCGCCGTCGTAGCGTGCCGCGATCCTGGTCCCGAACGGGTCCTGCCCGGCGACCGACGAGCCCATCGGCACCCGGGACATCACCTCGACGCCGGCAGCGATCGTCACGTCGTAGCTACCCGCCATGATCCCCTGCGCGGCGAAGTGCACGGCCTGCTGTGAAGACCCGCACTGCCGGTCGATCGACGTGGCGGGAACCGACTCGGGAAAACCCGCCGCCAGAACCGCGTTCCGCGCAACGTTGAAGGCCTGCTGGCCGACCTGCGATACGCAGCCGGCGATGACGTCATCGACGACGCCGGGGTCGATGCCCGTGCGCGTCACGATGCCCTGCAGGGTCTCCGCAAGCAGATCGACCGGGTGCCACCCGGACAGGGCGCCTCCCGGCTTGCCTTTGGCAATGGGCGTACGGATGGCGTCAACAATCACCGCTTCGCGCATCGACGAACTCCTGGTGCGACGTGTCGGACCGGTCGGCGCCAGGCCACCCGAATGTGGTGAAACGGCCCCCAAGGTGGCGCCGTCGCTCTCCGCCGGTTGTCTCCAGGCTACCGCTCGGGTACCGGACCGACGTGCCCGGACGGGTGGTCAATGCGCGTCGCGCCACGCCGCGGACCAGGCATCCACGCCGAGGTGCCACCGGTCGGTCCGGTGCACCATCGCATGGAGGCTGGCCACCAGGCTGCCTCCGTCGGACGGGTCCGGACCGGAGCGCACCTCGATGAGGTAGGCAGCGGTCCGCCGGGTGCGGTGGCGTTCTCGCGACGTGGCGGTCAGGACGTCGCCGACCTCGCCGGCGGCCAGGAACTGGACGTCAACGGCCAAGGCGACCGCCAGGCGGCCCCATGAGTTGGAGGACACCGCGAACACGACATCGCCGAGCGAGAACGTGACCCCACCGTGGGCGGTCCCCGCGAAGTTCGTGTGCCGATCGTCCATCATGAGCGTCGCGGTCGCCCATCCTCCACCCCAGTCGGTCACATGCACACCCAGATGTTTCGTGTATGCGTCCGTCGACAGGATGGCGTCCATGGCCGCCCGATTTCCGTCCAGACCATCGTTGTCTGCCACCCGATCTCCCTTCCGATCCGGGTACCCGCTGAGCGCGTCACGCCGTCGCCGTGCTGCCACCTCGGCGTTGATCCCCCACGCAGATGCCCGAGGGGCGCACGGCGTGCACCCCGCCGAAGAACAGGTCGGTGTCGTTCCAGACGTTGATCGGCCGGTCGGCCGCCAGCTCCTCCAACGCGTCGTCAGGGAACCCGGGCTCCACCTGAACCGCCGAGCCGTCCCAGTGGATCCTCGGAGCAGCGACGGCTTCGGGCAGCGAGACACCGTGGTCGAGGAGTGCGACCAGGACCTGCGTCAGGGCGCTGCGGATGCGCTCGCTACCGCCCGAGCCCAACACCACGGGTTCGTCGTCCGCGGGAACGAGGATGCTGGGCGACATCATGGAACCGACCCGCTCGCCTGCGGCCGCACTGTGGAAGCCCGCGGGGTGGAGATCTTCCTCGCCCATGATGTTGTTGGCCATGACGCCGGTGCCCGGGAAGATCACGCCGCTACAGCTGCCGTTCGAGGTCGTCATGGAGGCGAGGTTGCCCTCGTCGTCGGCGATGCTGACGTGGGTCGTGCCTTTGGTGCTCAGCAGGCGTGGCGCGGTGTGGAAGCGGGTCACCTCGTCCAGCGTGTCGGCCATCTGGCGCAGCGCCGCGCCGGAGCCAGACGGCGGCGCGACGCCCTGGGTCGACAGGGCCGTCAGCGCCCGCGCAATCAAGGTGCCGCCGTAGGACGGCGGTGGGTTGGTCAGCAACCGTGCACCGCGGTGCCAGGCCGCCAACGGCCGGCGCTCGATGACCCGGTAGGCGCGCAGATCCTCCGCCGTCAGAATCCCCCCCGCAGCCACCATGTCGGCTTCGATGGTCGCCGCCAGGTCCGGGTCGTCGAAGCCGCGGATGGTGCCGTCACCGACCGCGGCCAGAAACGCCGACAGGGGTCGATTCACCATGATCGCGTCGTCGGTGTAGGCGCCTCCATCGACGAGGTAGCGCCCGCGACCCTCGTCGGTGGACGTCAAGATGGGCTCCAGCAGCCGCACGACCGCCGCCTGCTGCGGCCCGATCACCACACCCTGGTCCGCGAACCGCACCGCGGGCGCGACGACCTCCCGCAACGGCAAGCGTCCGAGCCGAGCATGCACGTGGAGGTAGCCGGCCAGGCACCCGGGCACGGCCACGGAACCGTGCCCGACGTGGAACACCTGGTCCGCTCCCTTGAACCGGACGGTCACCGGCGTCAGGCGAGGCGGTTCATCCCGGCGGTCCCGACCGCGGCCCGGCGTGTCGACGAAGAAGTCGAACAGGATCTCCTCGGGCGGGCGGTCCCGTGAGGGCGCGGTCCGTGCCAGGAGGAACCCGCCCCCGGCCAGGCTCGACAACCCGGGCTCGGCCACCGCTGCTGCGAACCCTGCGGCCACGGCCGCGTCATAGGCGTTCCCACCGGCCCGCAGGATCTCGATGGCGGCCGCCACGGTGTCTGCATGACCTGCGGCAACGACCCCGCGCGGGCGGGGGGACACGGTGGATGGCGGCACGATGCTCTTTCGAGAAGGAGACGATGCGGCATCTCACCGGGAGCCGTCGGGGCGCTCGCCAAAGGATGCCGCAGCCCGCGACGCGGTCGCCGGCACCCGAAGTGTGCCCCGTCGCGGGGGCCCATGTCGATGCGGAGGCCGAGCGCCTGAGGTGAACGGACGTCGCGGGTCTACCGGGCTTCCCGATCCGGCGGTCTCAGCCAGCCACCGGCTCCATCCACGAACGGCGCAACGGCAATGCAGCCAGGCCTTTCGTCCCGAGCACCTGCACGACACCCAGATCCCCGCGGTCGAACGCCGCGGCGCTACCCGCCATGTAGAGCCGCCAGATGCGTGCGACCGGCTCGCTGGACGCGGCGACGGCGTCCTCCCACCGTTGTTCGAGGTTGGCCACCCAGCGACGGAGGGTGAGGGCGTAGTGGGGACGCAGCTGTTGGACGTCGACCAGGACGAATCCGGCGAGCTGGGCGTCCCGGACCGTTCGCCAGGCAGGGACCAGCCCGCCATCGGGGAAGACGTAGGTGCCGATGAAGTCGCGTTCGCCGCCATCGCGCTCCTGGTCGGCGCGGGTTCCGGTCGTGATGCCGTGGTTGAGGAAGCGGCCGCCATCCACCAGTAGCTCGTACACCGTGCTCATGTATTCCCGCAGATACCGCGGACCCACGTGTTCGACCATGCCGATCGATGCCACGGCGTCGAAACGTTCCTCAACCTCGCGATAGTCCTGGAGCCGGATCTCCACCCGGTCGGCGAGTCCCGCCGCGGCCAGCCGTCGGCGTGCCACCTCGGCCTGCGTCTCCGACAGGGTCACCCCCACACCGCGGACGCCGTAAGTGGACGCCGCGTGGAGGAGCAGGGATCCCCACCCGCAGCCGATGTCCAGCAGTCGATCGTCGGGCGCCAGACGCAGTTTGCGCGCCACGAGGTCCAGTTTGCGTCGCTGCGCCGCCTCCAGAGGCTCGTCGGGTGCATCGAAGTACGCGCAGGAGTACACGAGGTTGGCGTCCAGGAAAGTCTCGTAGAAGGCTTCGGGCAGGTCGTAGTGAAAGGCGACCGCCGCACGGTCACGGGCGACGGAGTGCCGCGAGCCGCGCAGGGACGCCCGGCGGCCGCCGGCGCGACGCGGTGGTGCCGGCAGCCGAAGCAGGGACCGGAGCAGCCGCGCTCGGTCACGGAGGCTGACACGTTCGACGTCGGCAGCGGCCAGGTCGCGCATCGCGGCGAACAGGTCACCGTCGACGTCGACGTCCCCGTGGACGAATGCCTCGCCGGCCGCCAGATCGCCAGGGGGCAGCAGCAGCGACCGCGCCGCCCACGGCCTCGCGAGCACGATCCGGTAGGGAGTGTCCTGCGGCCCCAAGTGCGTGCCGTCCCACAACGTCACCGGTAGGTGGAGACCCACCGCCCGCGCGAGCTCTGCGTGGATTGCCTGCGTGGTCGCCACCGCGCCGTTCGTCGTACGGGTCGCAATCGCCACGGTGATCCTCCCAGGTCACCTCGGGCATTCCGCTGTCCAAACTCACGGCGGCTCTCTCAGCGACCGCCGCACGTCCATCACGCCCGAGTGCTACCGCTCACGGACGCGCGAAGTAGGATACGCAGTAGCCGCGGTCGACGCACCCTGTCCGTCGCGTATCCTTCGCGACGCTAGGGCCCGTAGCTCAGCCTGGCAGAGCGCTGCCTTTGCATGGCAGAAGTCGTCGGTTCGAATCCGATCGGGTCCACCGCAGGACGTTCGAGGTCAAGGCGCTCGACGTTTCGTCTCCCCCGACAAGGTCACGCGTGGCGAGGTTTCCCCGGGTCAATCCCATCAGTGAAGGATGGTTCGCCAAGCAGACACCCATCCAGTACGTCGGGATCACGATCGATCACTGCCCCCAGTGCGGCGGGGAGTCGTCGCAGAACGTGTACGTCGCCATGCTCGGTCGGCACGGTGGGGTCGGTGTCCCGTTCTTCCTGTCCCCGCTGTTCCGGCGGGTTTCCACCGCCGGGAAGTTCGGGCAGCGCAGCCGGTGGGGCCAGTGCACCGACTGCCGCAGCGTCCTACCCCACGACGATGCCGCGGCGGCGTACGCCGAGGCCAACGGCCACGAACGCGGGTTCCTCAACGACCCGGACGACGACGAGGACGAAGACGACGCCCCCGCGCACGACCCCGACGACCCCGACGACACCGACGACACCGACGACCCAGACGACGAGAGGTCGTAGCCGATGACGCTGGGTGTCGACGTCGGCGGAACCTTCACCGACCTTGCACAGTGGGACGGCACCGCCCTGCATGTCGGCAAGACCTCCAGCACGTCGGACCAATCCGAAGGGGTGATCGACGGTGCGCGGGACCTGCTGGGCCGCGACCGGGTCACGACCTTCCTCCATGGCACGACCGTGGCAACGAACGCGCTGCTGCAACGCCGCGGCGTCCGAACGGCTCTGGTCACCGACATCGGCTTCGCGCACCTGATCGAAATCGGACGCCAGGACCGCCCGAGCCTCTACGACAGCTTCGTGGACCGTCCCGCCCCGCTGGTCGACCGACCCGGGCGATTCGAGGTGGCACCCGACGATTCCGGCGCGATCGACGACCTCCTGGAACGGCTGGTCGCCTACGACCCCGGCGCCGTCGCGGTCAGCTTCCTGTACGGCTTCGATGATCCTTCGGCCGAACAGCGCGTCGCCGAGCGTGTCCGGCAGCACCTCGGTGTGCCCGTGTCGTGCTCGCACGCGGTGTCCGGCGAGTTCCGCGAATTCGAACGCCTGTCGACCACCGTGCTCAACGCCTACCTCACCCCGGTCGTCGAGGGCTATCTGCGCCGCCTTCGCGACCGCGCGGCCGAAGCCGACCTCCCCAGCAACATCGAGGTGATGCGGTCATCGGGTGGCCTGATGTCCATCGACGCCGCCGGTGACCTACCCGCCGCGGTGCTGCTGTCCGGACCAGCCGGCGGGGTGGTCGCCTCGGCCGCGCTGGGGCGGGCCCTGGAGTTGCCCAGCCTGGTGTCGTTCGACATGGGCGGCACGTCCACGGACGTGTGCCGGATCGACGACGGTCGGCCGGACGTCGCCTACGAGCGCGACATCGACGGGCTGCCCTGCCGGCTTCCCGCCGTGGCCATCCACACCGTCGGGGCCGGGGGCGGCAGCATCAGCTGGGTGGACGATGGTGGTGCGCTCCGCGTCGGTCCGCACAGCGCCGGCGCGGAACCGGGACCGGCCTGCTACGGGCGGGGCGGGACCGACGCGACCGTGACCGATGCCAACCTGCTGCTCGGCCGCCTGGACCCGACCGGCAGCCTGGCGGGAACGGTCGACCTGGAGGCCGACGCGGCCCATCAGGCCCTGACCGCGCTCGGTGAACGGGCCGGCCTGGACCCCATCGCGACCGCGCTCGGAATCGTCGAGGTGGCGGAGGCGCACATGACCCGCGCCATCCGGGTGGTGTCGGTGGAACAAGGCGCGGACCCGCGCGACGCCGTGCTCGTGTCCTTCGGTGGCGCGGGCGGGCTGCATGCAACGTCGCTGGCTCGAGGCCTGGAGATGGCCGGGGTCGTGGTTCCTCCGTACGCCGGCGTGTTCTCCGCGTTCGGGCTGCTGCTGAGCCCGCGACGGACCGACCGTGCCCGGAGCACCCCACTGGCCGAGGCGCAGGCTCACGACCTGGCCGCCATCGCGGCATCCATCGCCGCCGACGCACGTCGCGAACTCCCGGGCGAGGACGTCACGCTCAGCCTCCTGCTGGACGTTCGCTACATCGGGCAGGCGCACGAGACCGCGATCGCGTACGACCCCGATGACGACTGGGCCACGCTCGCCACGCGTTTTCATGCCGCCCATCGCCAGCGCAACGGCTTCGCGCGTCCCGACGACCCGATCGAGGTCGTCACCGTCCGGGCGGAGGCCACCGCTCCACCCGCATTGACGTGGGACACCCTGCCCGCCATCGTTGCCCACGGCGAGCCACGTCGCGGCAAGCGGAACGTCGTCACGCTCCAGGGCACGATGCACGCCGACGTCTGGTGGCGTCCCGGCTTACGGCCCGGCGACCGGATCGACGGTCCGGCGATCATCGAGGAGCGGGAAGCCACCACCTACCTCGCCCCCGACGAATCTGCGGTCGTGCATCCGAGCGGGGCCCTGCAGGTGTCCTGGTGAACCCCAACCGACCCGCGACGAAGGCAGCGACGTGTCGATGACGGACGTGGACGCCGTCACCCTGGAGGTGGCCCGGAACCGCTTCGCCGCTATCGCGGAGGAGATGGGCACCGTTCTGCGCCGAACCTCGTACTCGCCGAACATCAAGGAGCGGATCGACTGCTCCGCGGCCGTGTTCGTTCCCAACGGTGAGATGTTGGCCCAGGCCGAGCACATCCCGGTCCACCTGGGTTCGATGCCTGCGTCCGTCCAGGCCGTGCTGGACGCCTTTGGGCCGCACCTGGACCCGACGACCCAGTATGCGGTCAACGACCCGTTCGCCGGCGGGACCCATCTCAACGACCTGACGCTGGTGCGCCCGGTGATGGTCGGTGACGACCTCATCGGGTTCGTCGCCAATCGGGCGCACCACGCCGACGTGGGTGGCGAGGCACCCGGATCGATGCCCGCCAACGCCACCGACATCGCGCAGGAGGGCCACCGTGTCCCGCCCACGCGCGCGGTGGTCGACGGCGAATGGCTGCCAGAGTTCCTCGAGCCATTCCTCGCCGCGACCCGCACACCGCAGGAGCGGATCGGCGACCTGTCCGCCCAACTCGGCGCCAACGAGGTCGGTGCGCTGCGGCTGATCGACACCGCGCAACGCCTGGGACCGCGGCGGTTCCAGGACCTGGCCGACGCGGTGCTCGACTACGGCGAACGACGGATGCGTTCGGCCCTGTCCGATCTCCCGAGCGGCACGTATCGGTTCACCGACTACATGGAGGGGCGTGACGACCTACACCCCATCTCCGTGACCGTGCACCTCGACGGTGGCGCCCTAAACGCCGATTTCGACGGCACCTCGCCGCAGGTGGCGGCCAACTTCAACGCGGTGCAGGCGGTCACGCGGTCGTGCCTGTACTTCGCGGTACGGGTCGCCACAGACCCCACGATCCCGGCCAATGGCGGGTGCTATCGCCCGCTGACCCTGACGACCCCGCCGGGGAGTCTGGTCGATGCCCTGCCCCCGGCGGCGGTTGCCGCCGGCAACGTGGAGACCAGCTCGCGCATCGCCGACGTGCTGCTCGGCGCCCTGGCTCCGGCGAATCCCACGCGCATCCCCGCCGCGTCGCAGGGCACGATGAACAACATCCTGATCGGCTCGGAACATGCCGCCTACTACGAAACGGTGGCCGGCGGTCAGGGCGCGCGTCCCACCCGCCCCGGCCAGTCCGGCATCCAGACGGGCATGACCAACACCCGAAACACGCCGATCGAGTCACTGGAGGCGCACTACGCATTCAAGGTCCGTCGCACGACCCTGTGGGACAGCGGTGGCGACGGCCGGTTCCGCGGTGGCGACGGCATCGAACGGGAACTCGAATTCCTGGAACCGGCGGTCGTGTCCCTGATCGGCGAACGACGGCGCGTGCACCCCTGGGGGTTGCAGGGTGGAAGCGACGCGGCCTGCGGGCAGGATTGGTGGCAACGTCGAGGTGGCACACGCGAACGGCTCCCGGGCAAGATCACCTTCGAGGTGGCGGCCGGCGACCGCCTCTTGGTCCGGACCCCTGGCGGGGGCGGCTGGGGCACACCCGCGTAGGGGGATCAGGCGGCCATGGAGAGTTTGCACCGTTCCCACTATCGTCGCGGGGACTGGTCGCGGTGCGCTTCGTAGGTTCGCCGCGACGGGCCCCGCCCACGCACCCACGCCGCCCCCGTCGGCCCACGACCAGGCACGTGGTGCGAACAGCCAGCTTCGCCCGAGGAGATCCCCGTGAGTGACACCCCGACCCCCTGGTCCTTCGAGACCCGCCAGATCCATGCCGGTGCCGCCCCCGATCCGACGACGGGATCCCGCGCCACGCCGATCTACCAGACAACTTCCTATGCGCTCGGCAGCACGGAACGTGCCGCGAACCTGTTCGGGTTGGCGGAGTTCGGCAACATCTACACCCGCATCATGAACCCGACGACCGACGTCGTCGAGCAGCGGGTCGCCTCCCTGGAGGGCGGCGTGGCAGCCGTGGCCGTCGCCTCGGGTCAGGCCGCCGAGACCCTGGCCATTCTCAACCTCGCCGAAAACGGCTCACACATCGTGTCCTCCGCGTCGCTGTACGGCGGGACCTACAACCTGTTCAAGTACACCTTGCCCAAGATGGGCATCGACGTCACGTTCGTCGAGGATCCGGACGACATCGACGCCTGGCAGGCCGCGGTCCGGGACAACACCAAGGCGTTCTACGCCGAGTCGATCGGGAACCCGAAGATCGACGTCCCGGATATCGCCGCCATCGCCGATGCGGCGCACGCCAACGGCGTGCCACTGATCATCGACAACACGATCGCCACCCCATACCTGATCCGCCCGTTGGAACACGGTGCCGATTTCATCGTGCACTCGATGACCAAGTTCCTGGGGGGCCACGGCACCTCGATCGGCGGCATCGTCGTGGACGGGGGGCGGTTCGATTTCGGCGCCCATGCCGAGCGCTTCCCGGGGCTGACCACCCCCGATCCGTCGTACCACGGCCTGAACTACTGGGAGGCGCTCGGCAACGAGGGTGCCGCCTTCGCCATCAAGCTGCGCGTCCAACTGCTGCGCGACCTGGGTCCGGCGATCTCACCGCACAACTCATTCCTGATCATCCAGGGCATCGAAACGTTGAGCCTGCGGATGGACCGCCACGTCGCCAATGCCCAGGCTCTGGCCGAATGGCTCGAAGGTCGCGACGAGGTTCAACAGGTCTGGTACGCCGGACTGCCGTCCAGCCCGTGGCACGCAAATGCGCAGAAGTACGCTCCCAAGGGCGCGGGTGCGATCGTGTCGTTCGAGCTCCGCGACGGGGTCGACGCCGGCAAGCGCTTCGTCGACGGGGTCGAGTTGTTCACGCACCTGGCGAACATCGGGGACGTGCGCAGCCTGATCATCCACCCGGCATCAACGACCCATTCGCAGCTCACGCCGGAGCAACAGGCCACCGCCGGCGTCACGCCGGGCCTGGTTCGCCTGTCGGCAGGACTCGAAAGCCTCGAGGACCTCACCGCAGACCTCGAGGCCGGGTTCCGAGCCGCCAAGGACGTCGCGTGACCCCGATTTCGTGACCACCACCCCCTCCACGATCGGCGCCTGGCGGGACGGAGATCCCGTCGGGCGCCGTCGATTCGTGCAGATCGGCAATGTCCCGTTGGACCGGGGTGGCGAGGTCCCGGACGTGCAGTTGGCGTATGAGACGTGGGGTGATTTGGCACCCGACGGCCGCAACGCGATCCTGATCCTGCACGCCCTCACCGGAGACAGCCACGTCGTCGGCGACGTCGAGCCCGGCCACCCCACTGCCGGCTGGTGGCCCAACCTGATCGGCCCGGGCTGCCCCATCGACACCGACCGCTGGTTCGTGGTGGCCCCCAACGTCCTCGGTGGCTGTCAGGGATCGACCGGTCCGACCTCCTTCAGCCCTGACGGACAGCCGTGGGGTTCGCGCTTCCCCCAGCTGACCATCCGCGATCAGGTGCTCGCCGAGCAGCGACTCACGGACCACCTCGGCATCGATGCCTGGGCCGCCGTGATCGGGGGGTCGATGGGAGCGATGCGGGTCCTGGAGTGGGCCGTGATGTTTCCGGAGCGGGTCCGTGGCATCGCGCCGCTGGCCGTGTCGGCCACGGCGACCGCCGACCAGATCGCGATCCAGTCGATCCAGCTGCACGCCATCCAATCGGATCCGGCCTGGCATGGCGGCGACTACCTGCGGGACCCCGACCTGCCCACCCCCACGGCGGGGCTGGGCATCGCACGGCGGATCGCCCACTGGAGCTACCGCAGCGAGGAGGAGTTCAACATCCGGTTCGGCCGTCGCCCCCAGGCCGACGAGGATCCCCTGACGGGCGGACGCTTCGCTGTGGAGTCCTACCTCGATCACCATGGCACCAAGTTGGTCTCCCGGTTCGACGCTGCCACCTACGTGCTGCTGACCCAGTCGATGAACAGCCACGATGTCGGTCGCGATCGCGGCGGAGTCGTCGAAGCACTGCGCAACGTCTGCGCCGAGGTAGCGGTCGCGGGCGTGGACAGTGATCGGCTGTATCCCTTGGCGGAGCAGCACAAGCTTGCACATCTCCTGCGGGTCCCGGGCGACCGGGCGACCGTGATCCGTTCGCCCCACGGTCACGACGGCTTCCTCATCGAGATACGGCAGGTCGGCCAGATCATCGGCGGCCTGCTCGAACGCGTGGACCGTCGCTGAGCTCACCGCAGTAGCGCGGTGCGGACACCATCGAGCCGGCCCGGAGCGACGCTGCCGAGCGGCGGGACGCACCACCGCTCGTCGATTCTGCCCTG
>JBDNIX010000205.1:0-8942 GCA_041688045.1 Nitriliruptoraceae bacterium | reverse complement strand
GTTGACGCCGTGCAGTTCGACCAGGGGTCGCGCCACGCTGGTACCTCCCCGCCCTTGAGCTGCTCGTCGACTCGCCGCAACTCCCGCGGCGACCCGTCACGTTAGCGAAGGTCTACGACTGCGGTCGTGGAACCTTGGTCGGCGTGGACCGAGCGCACTCCGACCGTCCTGAAGACCACGTGATCGTGCGTCAGGTGTGCACGCGGCGCACGAACGCGGCGACGACGTCAGCGACGTGGTCGGCCTCCTCCACCGGCAGCCAGTGGCCGGACCCGGGCAGCACGACCAGTTCGGCCGAGGGGGCGTGCTCGACGATGTACTCGGCGTACTTCACCGGTGTCAGGCGGTCGAGTTCGCCCGCGATCACGAGCACGGGCAGGTCCAGGCCCTCGACGTCGGCCAGGCGGTCGAACTGGTCGGTGGACCGCCAGTCGGCCAGCGCGGATTCGCCCCGGGGTCAACGCCTCCGCGGTCAGCACGTGGCTGCGCGCCGTGGGCGGCCCGTCAGGGCGCAGGGCGGCAGCCCCCAGCTCGGTCAGGTGCCCGCCCTGCTCCACCGTCTCGGCGGCCCGGCAGGCTGTCGCAGAATGTCGAGCGCTGACGGGCCGTGCTGGCGTCCACGTCGATGCAGAACAGGGCGAGGGGGACTCCAGGGCGAGGGATAGCCGCTGGCGGCGAGCCCGGGGTGATCGGGTCATGACCGCGCTGCTTACGGGCAGGTCCACGAGCCTGCGGCCTACCTCATCCGGTGGGCAGCGGTGCAGGAGTTCGAGGTCGTGGTGGTCGAGGTCAGCTGGTGGCGCGGTGGAGCTTGCCGAGGTTGTGCACGGTGGCCATCAGCGCCCACTCGCTGCGGGCGGGTTGTAGGCCGCGCCGGCGGAACCGCTCGTAGCCGTGGTTGGCCTTGATCGCGAAGACGGGTTCGACGGTGTGGGAGCGTTTCGCGTAGGCGGCCGCGCCTTCTTTGGTGCGCAGCCGGTGTTCCATCGCCTCGGCTGGGGTCGCGCCGTCGGGCGGGGGCCGGCGGTGGTTCCGAGTTCCCGGGCGGCACGCCGCTGCTTGTGGTGCTTGAGGGTGGCGATGAGCCGGTCGGGCCCGTCGACGGTGGCGTTGTCCTCGGACCAGTAGCCGGCGTCGGCGAGCACGATGCCGATCTGGGGCTCGATCCCGGCGGCGTCGAGGGTGGTGCGGGTTGCGGCGACCATCGGCTGGTAGAGCCCGACGTCGTTGACGTCACTCTCGCTCTGCCCGCGCCGGGAGTCCGAACCGGTCGCGTGACCCTGTGGGTGCCAGAAACCCGGTTTTGGGGTCATGCGGCGTTGTCATATTCGTTGATGAGGCCGTTGCAGCGGGGGAGTCAGATGTCGTTGTCCGGCGGGCTCATCTGGGCTGTCTGATCGGCTTGGTCCGGGGGCGGCGGCTGTTGCTGAAGCACCCGGTGGGGACGGTGTGAGTTGTAGTGGTCGATGTAGTCGGTCACGAGGCGGTGGAGCTGGCGTTGGTTCCAGATGATGGTCCGGTCCAGCAGTTCGCGGCGCAGGCTGGCGATCCAGCGCTCCGCGATGCTGTTGGCCACGGGGCGCGGACCGGGGTCTTGAGCACCTTGATGCCCTGGGTGCGGAACACCTCGTCCAACGCGATGGTGAACTGGCTGCCACGGTCGCGCACGAGCGCGATGGCGTTGGCGAGTCGGCTGTCGGGGACGAGGAACAGGTTGCGAGCGGCCTGGACGGTCCAGGCGGCGGTCGGGTTCGGAGTGATCCCGCCGAGGATGACTTCTCGGGTGGTCACCTCGGGTGGTCACGTCGATGAAGAACAGCACGTAGATGCGGCGCAGCAGTGCGGTGTCGACGTGGGCGAAGTCGCACGCGATCGCAGCCTGGGAGCGCAGCAGCTGGCTCCAGGACACCGAGGTGCGGGTAGGGGCGGGATCGATGCCGGCGTCGTTGAGGATCTGCCATATGGTCGAGGCGCCGAGTCAGTGGTCGAGCCTTGCGAGTTCGCTGTGGATGCGCCGGTAGCCCCATGTCGGGTTCTCACGCGCCATCCGTACGGCTAGAGCGCGGACGCCGGCGGCGGTGGGCGGTCGTCCGGGACGGCGGTGTGGGCGGGTTCAGTGGCGGGCGATGCGTCGGCGGTGCCAGTGCAGCAGCGTGTCGGGTGTGACCAGCCAGCCGGCACGTCGCGCACGAGGGAGCGCGGCCGCAACCTCGCCAGCAGGCTGCGGTCGGTCTCGGTCAGCGATGGCCGGTCGATCTGGCGGCTCAGGTCCGTCAACTGGTGACGCAGGACGAGGATCTCGAGGTCCTTGGAACGTCCCGAGCGGACCCCCAGCGTGGTCAGGGTCGTCCGCGATCGGTAGAGGATGCGGAGCATCGTCAAGATCCGAGATGTGGGGTCGAGCAGTCAACCTCACGCGATCGTGTTTCCGGCAGCCACACGATCCGAGGGCGGACCGGACGAAGGCATGCGCCTCGTCGCGCCCCAGGCGCTTTTCGAGCGCCTTCACCAGCGGGACCAGCACTTCAGCCTGCACCTTGACGCGGTCGAGCAGCGACAACTGCTGGGTCCCGATGCGGGTCTCCGGTCCGTGTCCGTTGCACTGGCGGCACAGCGTGCCATGGCTTGGCCTCGTGGTCCGCGGAGCGTCGCTGTTCGTTCGATCGCTGACCTGGGCACGGACCGTAAGTAACCTCGGCCGGCAGCCGAACCGTTGGTGCAGCAGCGGGAGGCCTTTGGTGCAGCAGCGGGAGGCGAGGTCGTGAGTGTGTTCTTCGAGGAGCTCGCGAGTGCCGAGACGAGCGCCGGTTTCATCCGCTTGACGCGCCGATTGGAGCCGACGCGCAAGGTCGACGTCTACGAGGTCAAGCTCGGCGACGAGTACCTGATGTCCAGTCTCTTCACGGTTGCCGAGGTCGAGCTGGCGCGCCTGGGGTTGGCGGCCGTCGCGGGTGACGGACTTGACGTCGTGGTCGGGGGCCTGGGGCTGGGCTACACGGCAGCGGCCGTGCTCGATGACGAACGCGTCGCGTCGTTGTGGGTCGTCGACGCCCTCGACGAGGTCATCGAGTGGCACCGCCGCGAACTCGTCCCGGTTGCCTCAACGCTCATGGCCGATAATCGCACCCGACTCGTCCACGACGACTTCTTCGCGATGGCCGCTGGCGACGACGGGTTCGACCCGCAGTTGCCGGGTCGGCGCTTCGATGCCGTTCTGGTGGACATCGATCACAGTCCGCGCCATCACCTCGAACCCGCGCGCGGTGCGTTCTATTCGCCCGACGGGCTGCGCCGATTGGCACGTCTCCTGGCCCCGGGAGGCGTCTTCGCGTTGTGGTCCGATGACCCGCCGGACGCCGAATTCACGGCCTCCCTCGACGAGGTCTTCGACACCGTCGAGGCGCACGTCGTGACGTTCGCCAACTTCCTCACCGGCGGTGAGTCGGCCAACACGGTGTACGTCGCGACCTGAGCAGGGGCCGTTGGTTGTTCCGCTCGGCTGCGGATGGTCGGCTACTCGACCCACAGCTTCCCGTCGCGCTCGGTCACGGTCCCGCGACCCAGTGGCATGACCGACGTGATCGCCTTGAACATGGCACCGAGACCCGGGACCTTCGCGAACACGCCTTGTGGACCCAGGACCATCTTGCCCGTCGTCACGTCGTACCGCGAGCCGTGCCACGGGCAGACCAGGCAGCCCTGGTCGTCGATGGATCCGCCCGCGAGGTCGGCCCGGAGATGACGGCAGCGACGGGTGACGGCGAAGTGCTCGCCATTGTTGCCCACGGCGTACTTGCCTGCTCCGACGACGTTGCCCCCGGCCACATCACCGGTCGAACCGACCTCTGTTGCGTCGCTCATGTCGTGCCTCCCCATCGCGGGTCTCCCCCGATGGCCACACTACGGGATCGCCCGCTGCGGCGGTGCCGCGAGGCTGGACCCATCGGTCCCGTGGTCATCGACGCCGACGCGACAGGGCTTGCGAGGACGGGCACGAGTCCGTTGCGACTCCGGCAGGACTCGAGGGGCGGTTACGTTTGTGGGCGACGCTGGGTGCGTCGTCGTTCGGAAGTATCTCGACGAGTAACTATTCAGGTCCTGGGTTCGGTTGGTGGGGTGGCCGAGCGTGGCATCATGTGTGAATGGTGAAGCGTGCGGGATCTGGTGTTCATGAGTTGCTGGTTCCACCTGTCGAGGAAGCGCTGCTGGCGTCGCCGACGTGGGCGCGCAGGGGCGGGGCATGGCAGCCGGTCAGTCTGGTGATGGCGTTGGAGGTTGAGCCGGTGAGCCGTCACGCTGGGATGATGTCGGATCACCGGGATGTGCTGGAGCAGTTGACCGGGTTAGCGGACACGCTCTTGGAACGGACCTCGTTTGAGGCTGCTGAGCGCCGCGATGTCGGTTACAACGTGCTGTTGTTCGCGGCCGAGCTGGCCTCGGCGCTGGGCGGGTTGGCTGGCCCTGGGCGCGCAGATGGACGGTTGCGGCGCGAGTGCACCGAGGCGGTGAGGGCGGCGACGCTGGCGGTGGCGGGCTGTCTAGCGGCCACGATTATCGAGCACCAGACGGGTGGTTCAGGTAGCCGTGGCCGGTGAGTTAGCGGTCAGGCGAGTGCGGCCATGGGTTGGGTGCTGGTGGGTAGCCACGGGTCGCGGTTGAACGCTTGTGCGAGTGCGGTGAGCACATCGATGTGATGCGCGCGGGCGGTGGAGATGTAGCTGCGCAGTGCACAGAACGTCTCGGCGCCAGCCAGGGTGCGCCAGCCTCCGGAGATCTTCTGCTGGAGCTTGGTCATGCGGATGTCGTGCTCGGCGAGGTTGTTGTCGAAGGGGACAGCGAAGTCCACGGTGAAGCGCAGCACGTCGTCGCGGTACTGGTCGAGGCGTGCGGGTTGGCGGCCTTGGACTTGGCGGTGCGTCCGCGTTTGCCTGATCGGGGCGGCGGGGGGTTGGCAGCGTGACCGGCGGCCACCGCGTTGGTGTAGCGGCGGGTGATGGCTTCTAGCGTGGCCGCGTCGAGCCGGTCGGCCCCGGCAGCCTTGGCCGCATCGACGGCCGTCAACGCCTCGCACAGCAGGGTGGCTATGTCGTGGGCCCAGCCTTGTTCGGGCTGTTCCCCATGTGATCGAACGGCAGCCGGAAACGGACGCCGCGGTCGTCGACAGCCTGGAGCACCTGATCGTGGACCTCGATGTGGGTGATGGTCGCGCGGGTGCCGTTGACCACGCCGAGGTCGGGCCGGTTGCTTGGACACACGATCCGGTCGCCCGCCTGGAACTCGATGTCACCGATGGCCAGCGCAGGCCCGGTGAGTCGGCCGGCGACCCGGAGGTGTTCGCGGGCACGCCGGTTGAGGTCGTCGACGTCCGCACGGCGCAGCGCGATCATGATGCTGTCGGGCAGGTCGTGGCGGGCGGTGTGCCACCATCCGGACACGAGCCGGTCGCGGAGCAGGTCGGGGTCGTCGTCGGTGATGACCCGGCCGTGCTGCCGGTAGGCGGCGACCGCCTGGTTGGGGTCACCGTGGCGGAGCTGGACGAGCGCCAGTTGTTCCCAGGCGTGGGTCTGACGCCGGTTGTTGGTCAGCTTGATCGGATCGAGCCGGTCGATCAGCGTGCGGAACAGGCCGCCCGCGTCGATCTCGGGCAGCTGCCGGTGGTCACCGACCAGGACCACTTTCACATCGCGTCGTTGGGCGTGGTCGAGGAGCCGGGCGAGCGTGCGGGTGCCGACCATGCCGGCTTCATCGACCACGAGCACCGATCCCGGCGCGAGCTGGGACGGCTGGTCGCGGTCGAGCCGACCCAGCAGCCGGGCGATGGTCGTTGAGGCGATGCCCGACGTCTCCTGAAGCTCCAAGGCCGCACGGGCAGCGAGGGCGACGCCGGTCACACGGATGCTGGCGTGACGCCAGACCGCGTGTGCGGCGGCGAGCGTGTAGGTCTTGCCGGTCCCTGCCCGGCCCACCACGACCTCGACGCCGCGTCCGGAACTGGTGAGGCGGCGCACCATCTCGGCCTGCTCGACCGACAGCCGCCGGTCGGCGATCGTCTGCTCGAGGGTGTTCTGGTCACCGAGCGCGACACCACCGCGGCCGACGGCGGCTGCGGCGGCGGCGTGCTCGGTGTGGACGAGGCTGCGGGTGGTGAACCGTGGCTCACCGCCAGTCGCGTCGATCGTCGTGCCGTCGGGCCGGCGGATCACGTCCCCGCTCGTGCGCGGCCCAGCCATGTCGAGTTGTACGATCCGGTCGCGGTCGCCGGTCAGCGTCGCGTCGGCGAGCGCTTCGATGTCGGCAACCCGACCGCCGGTTGGCAGCCGACTGGCGATCGCCTGCACCACGTCCCGACGCGTGAACGTCGAGGCATTCGCGGTCAACCCGGTGTCGCCGACCAGCTCGTCGTGCAGCGACGTGACGTCAGGCGACTGGAGCCGGGCGACACCGGTGAGCCGGCGCGCTCAGCTCTCACCGTCGCGCACCCCGAGCGTGGCGGCACGTGCCCGCCAGCCGGCACGCAGCTCCGCTTCGGAGGCCTTGCCGTCTTTGGCCTGACGGGTGTCGAGCGTGGCGACCTGCGCTGCCTTCGCCGAGTCCTCACCACGCTCGCGGAGCGCTTGCACGATGGCTCGGCGCCGTTGCGAGAACGTCTCGATCACGTTCCGGTCGACACCTGCGATGTCGGCAGCGCCGTTGACGGGTGGCTGCCAGCCGACGCCGAGCGCGACGGTGAGTTCATGACGAAGCTGCGCCTGGTACAGAAACCCTGCGATCTTGGCGTGCGCGTACAGCCGGCGGGCATCGAGCGTGCGCCACACCCCGTCATCGACCGTCTCTGTGAGGTTGGCGACCAGCACGTGGGTGTGCAGCAGCGGATCACCCGCGCGTGAGCTGCGATGCCGAAACGCCGACGCGACGAACCCGGTCGTAGCCACCGTCTCCGCCCCACCGGCGCCCCGCCGGGTGAACCCGGCAGCCCGTTCCAGGTAGCCGACCGCGGCGTCCACCGCCGCGTCGTGCGCCGCCATGACCTGCGCACCGGTGGTCCGGTTGCCCAGGCCCCACAGCAGCGACACCGACTTCGGGGCCCGAAACGTCAGATCGAACCCTGGCACCTTCCGCGCCGGATGCCGCGCCAACTGCTCGCCCGATACCGGATCGTGCCCGGCGAGGACGGCGCGCAACTCATCGGCCTGGACCCGGCCGGCCAGCCCGAGCCGCTGCGCACCGTGGCCGATCCAGCGGCCCGGTTCCTCGCCCGCAGCCAGGTAGTAGTCCTCCGCTCCTGAGGCCACGATCCCCAGGTAGTAGTCGTGGCTGCCCGGGGCCATCCGCCCGATGTTCAGCAACGGCCGCCCACCGGGCGGCACTCGCCGAGTGCAAGTCTGTGTTCCTGCTGGAGCGGTCGCATGACGGCGAGGATGACGGCTGCCAGCTTGCCTGTCGACAACCAGAATCGGCGATTCTACGATCAGAACGTGCTGTATTCGCAAGAATCGTGTCGTCGTACGTCGTGCCGTTTCGGCGTGTACCTGCACGTGACACCACGTGCAGCACGACGAATTTCTCGACGCTGACCTCAGGCTGTGCGAGGGGTGCACAACCGGGACGGGTCGTCGTGGACGCGTCTTTCGGGGGTGCGCCGTGCTTGAGCGTCCTGGCTCGTCGTGAGCAAGCTCGCCGCGGACGGCCGACGGGCCTCGTCCCTCGGCCACAACGCGTGCAGCATCACTGAACTCCGTCTTGGAGAGGTACGCTGTGCGGTGAGGAGGCGATGGTGATGGCGCGCGTGAAGGCCGAGTTCGAGTTGGACAGCGAGCTGCTGCAACTCGCCGAGGATCGCGCGGCGGCGACGGGTACGCCCCGTGACCGGCTCGTGGAGGACGCGCTACGGCGTGTCCTCGAACCCAGCGCGCTGACGGCTCTGGCAGCAGAGGTCCGCTCACGTAGCAACCTCACGGAAGAACAGGCCACGAGGTTGGCCTACGACGAACTCGATGCGGCACGGGCCGAGCGTCGCGGCGCAGCCACCAGCTGACGTGGCACGCCTGCCCCGCGGACACCGCGCACGGCAGCGCTGAAGTGACGAAGCCGTACCGGGTGGTGGTCGATCCAGGCGTGTTCGTTTCGGCGCTCATCACTCCGTCCGGGCCAACCGCAGCGATGCTGGATCTGATCGACTCGACATCCGTCGAGGTCGTCGTCTCGACCCGGTTGCTGGCCGAACTCGCTGACGCCCTGGGGCGTGAGAAATTCCGCTCCTACTTCACGACCGACGAGGCTGACCAGTACCTGCAGGGGGTTGCGAGATCGTGCCGTGGTGATTGATGACCCCGCACAGATCACGCCGGTGTGTCGCGACCCGGACGATGACTATCTCGTCGCGCTCGCGCGGGCTGCAGACGTCGAGGCGCTGATCTCGGGCGACGCCGATCTGACCACCCTCGACCTCCCGGACCTTGATGTCCTCACACCCCGCGCTCTCCTGGATCGTCTTGCACCGGCGTGACCGCGAGGGACAATCCCCATCGGACATCGCAACGGCCTGCAACGTCCTCCCCGGTCGTCGTGCCTCGGCGCGCCGTCTGGCGTCACGCCGATGACCCGTCGGCGGGTTGGATGCCGAGCATCTGGTGAAGCCGTGCGGTGGGCACGAGGATGCGTCGACCGAGGCGGATGACGGGGAGGTGTCCGGCGGCGGCGCGGTAGGCGGCGCGGCGGCTGATGCCGAGGAGCCGACCGGCATCCTCGACGGTCATGGTCGCGGGGGTGTCGTCTCGTTGATCCATCGCTGGGACCTCCTCGGTCTCGGGCACACGGTTCCCGCTGCCGGCTGCTATCGAGGGACTGTCCACTCGTGCGGCTGCCTGACGTGGCGTGCCGCCGGTGATGCAGCGCGCTGGTACGGGTCGTTTCGTGCGCCTGCACGATGCGGTCGACTCGTG
>JBDNIX010000204.1:0-3050 GCA_041688045.1 Nitriliruptoraceae bacterium | reverse complement strand
CGACGTGCTCATTCGTCGGGCGGGTGAGCTCGCGGAGCTCCATGCCTTGCGTGGCTACGACGCGGTCCACCTCGCCGCTGCTGAACGTGTCGCCGACGACGAGATGGTCCTGGTGGCCGGTGACCGAGACCTGCTCGCAGCCGCGGCAACACTCGGGATGGCACTTGCCGACACCTCGAGCGAAATCCAGTAGCGGCGAGGGCCCGGTCCCGAGCCCGGCTACAGCCCAGCTGACGTGCCCGTTGGTCAGGCCGCTACGGAGCCTCGGTCGAATGCTGACCGTGTGCCGGCGGCTCGGCCTCATCGTCGCCGAAGACGAGCGCATCGAACCGGTCGGCGGCGGCCTCGTCCATGCCGGGGATGACGTGCTGGTAGGTGTCGGCGGTGAAGGAAAGGGAGTGGTGGCCGAGCCGTTCCTGGACGACCTTGACGTTGACGCCGCCTTCACCGAAACAGCAGCGTCGCGTGCGTGTGGCGAAGATCCTGAAGAGGCCGGATCCTCGGCAGGCCGCTCGCGATCACGAGCTCCCGCAGGGTCTTGCTGACGTGGTCCGGGTGCCACGGGTCGCCGTCGTACCGGCAGAACACCAGCGCCTGCTCAGGCGGGACTGCCTGGAGCTGCGGCTGCTGGGCCTGCCATCCGCGTAGCTCGATGAGCAGCTGGGTCACGCGGGGTGGGATGCTGATCGTTCGGAACCCGTGCGCGGACTTCGGGGCGTCCTTGAACTGGGCCGTGCCGCCGACCTTGATCAGCACGCGGCGGACCGACAGCAGTCGCCGGTCCAGGTTGAGATCGATCCAGCGCAGGCTGAGTAGCTCGGAGTGCCGTAGCCCGGTCGAGGCTGCCAGTGCCCACAGCTCGTGGACCTCGCGGACGGTCTTGAGCGCCAGCGGTTCCTTGCCGCGGGTGCGGCCGTTGTCGCGGACGTCGGCGTAGAGCAGGTTGATCCGCGGCGGGGTGAGCGCACGCAGCTGAAGGTCACCGACCCGCGGGACGATGTAGCGCTCGATGTTGCCCCGGTAGCCCTCGAGCGTGGTCGGCCCGATGCTCATCCGCATTGCGGGCAGCCACTGGTCGACGAGGAACTCCCGCACCGTCATCGTCGTGGTCGAGATGAGCTGGCCGCGGTCGCGCTTGGTGAGCACCTCCCGCAGTGCTGCCTCGGCGTCCCTGCGGGTAGCGAAACCGCCACCTCGACGTCGCCGTCGCTTCCCGGTTGCGGGGTCGTCTCCGATGTCGACGACGAAGCCCCATGTGTACTCCGAGCTGTCGCAGGTCGGGCAGTGCCGCTCGCCGGTGCCAAGGCGGGTGCGCTCGGGACACCGGGTGCAGCGCTTGAAGACCTGGCGGCTCATCGTCGGTGCTCCATCGCGGGCCGGAACTCGTCGCGTCGGGTCCAGAGTTCGAGGACGAACCCGGCCCAGGTGACGGCGGGGTTGAAGCGGTCGCGGATGTCGTCGAGCAGGCGCAGGGCGGACTGCCGGTCGGGCGCGTCCTCGGGCCGAGTGTCGTGGGCGAGGTGGCGGTCGAGGTAGTGGGTGGCGACGAGCGCGCCGCGGACCGCGCGCCGGAAGCTCGGCCAGTCTTCGGGGTCGGCGCTCATGTAGGCGACGGTGAGGTAGTAGGCGAACTGCTCACGTTCGACCCAGGCGAACAGACGGTCGTCGTCGCAGCCCACGGGCGGCATCTCCCAGGTTCGGTCCTGGACACGATGCCGCCCGTGAGGGAGGGACGCACGTCGATCGGCGTCGCGCCTGTGGATATCGCGGTCGCCGAGGGTCAGTCGGTGGTGACGGGGCCCGCGCCCAGCATCCTGTAGAGCACCGCGGCGGGCACGAGCAGGCGGCCGCCGATGCGGATGGTGGGACTCTCGCCCTTGTCAGCGGCGCGGTAGCCGGCGGAGCGGCTGATGCCGATGATCCGGGCGGCCTCAGTGATGGACATGGTGGCGGGCTCGTACTCCGGGGTTGCGGTAGTGACGGTGCTCATCGTCATCTCCTTGTCGTTGGGTCATGCATGAAGGAGTCCCCCTGGCGGGGGTCCGTTGTGACATCGGCGCGGTGGCCGCACGGTCCGTTTGAGGACCTACCGGCTCCACTGGATGCCGTGGGGAGGTGAGGTGTCTCCGTACAGGGAGTTGTTCGCGCGCCTACCAGAAAGTGACACGAGTGCGTTCGCCGCACCGCCGCAAGCTCGTATCGCGCAACCGCCCGATCGATGGTGCGTGCCTGCAGTGTGGAACGGACCGACACCGCTGACCACGCTCTGAGCCAGGTTGGCACCCGAGAGACGGAAATACCCGGAACTGGTGCCGCAGGCCAAGCGGGCTCGTTCGGTGCTGGCAACCGGCCAGCTGTGGGATGCGTTGGCGGCCGCCGTCGACGAGCACGAAGCCCTGGTGCGGATCCGTACCGAATCGCACCGCAACGTGTTGCGCCAGTTCGCCGCCCATCCGCACGTGCTGGTGAGGGGTGCCGCAGGGACCGGCAAGACGGTGCTGGCATTGGAAGCGGCGGTGCAGTACGCCTCCCTCGGGCAGCGGGTGCTGCTGGGCTGTTGGAACGTGGTGCTCGCCCGGTGGTTGCGGGTCGCGCTGCACGATGCGTTGACGGCAATCGGCAGCCCGATGGCCGGGGAAGTCACCGCGGACCCGTCGGGTCGGGTCGTGGTCGCCCATGTGGCCGAGCTCGCCCGGCACGGGGTCGAGGGTGTTCCGGGGGCGGATGTGGCTCGCTGGTATGACGACACGTTGCCCAACGCGCTGACCCCGAAGGTGACCGGTGGGGAGTTCGACGTGATGATCCTCGACGAGGCCCAGGACCTGTCGGAGATCTGGGTGCTCGCGATCTCGCAGATGGTCGTCCGCCACGGCCGGTGGTACGCGTTCGCGGACGGACAGCAGGACCTGTTCGACGCGGACGCGTCGCTGCCGATCTGGCGTTGCTGTGGCTGTTCCACAACCCGAGCAAGGGCGCGAACGATCGTCTGGCCCACACCGCCATGTCGGGTGGGCGGGTCGAAGCCAACAGCGCCTCGTTCAAGGGCATGG
>JBDNIX010000203.1:0-9752 GCA_041688045.1 Nitriliruptoraceae bacterium | reverse complement strand
TGCGTTGTGGTTGGTGGCCCTGTCGGCCGTTCCGCTCCTGGTCGTCGGGGCCCTGATGGGCGGTGCCTTGACACGTCCTGTGGTGCCGGGCGCCCTGCCCGCAGCGACGATCCGCATGCTGGTCGTCGGCGGCGTCGCGCTCGCCCTGGCGGCGCTGATAGCCGTCGCAGGCCGGGTCGCCGCACGAACCTCCCTTGAGGCTCCTGACGGGTGACGTTCACCTGCGTGTCACGGTGCGGACCACCCGGCGGCGTCGCGTCGACCCACTATGAGGACCCTCATCCTGGACGTCGGGAGCGAAGCCCTGCGCGCGGTCGTCGCCGAGCTGTCGACCGACCGATGGTTCACCGCCGTCGCACACCATCGGGTGGTTCTCGGTCTGTACCTCACCGCACGTCGCGATGGCATCATCGGCGAGGGGAGGCTGCAGCTCACCGAGGAAACGGTCCGCCGCCCGCGGGAAGCACTGTTCCCGTTCGGCGTGGACAGGACGGTCGGGAACGTCGATGCGGGCTTGGCTGCGGCAGCCGACGTGGATGATCTGGTGGCGCGGTGCACGCGGGCGCTGGGGAGTCCCGTCCACCTGCGTGACGCCGCCGAGCAGGCGCGGATGCTGGTCGTGGCGACGGCGCAGTCGCTGATGCGCCCGGGGATCGGCTCGGTTGTCGAGCTGTTGCATCACCAGGTGCGGTGGTCCGGTGAGGTCCGATGCCGGGTGGTCCACGGGTGTGTGCGACTCGGTGTCGATGATCTGATCGGATCCGACGGCGACCCGCCCACGTCACGCGGCATGACTTCGAGGTACTGGTCGACGATCTGGATCGACGGTCGTCCGCCGGCCGGCTGCTCCTCGCGGGCACGGCGGCACGACGGCCTGGCGCTTCGTGCCTTTGGGCTGCTGGAGCGGGCCGCGCAGCTGCACGACCGGGATCAGGCCAGCTGCTCGGGGTCGCCTCGACGTTGAACGAGACACGGCGGGATCACGGACCGGTGGCCGCTGAATCGGAGCTCAGTTCGTGACGTCGCCACCGCCGTCGCCACCGCCGTCGCCATCGCCACCGTCGCCGCCGCCACTGCCGCCGTCGCCGTCGCCGCCACCGTCGCCGCCACCGCCGTCATCCGGTGGGACGCAGTCCGGATCGTCAGCATCCAGAGTCGGGTCGAACTCGCACGGCTCGATCTCGACCGGGGGTGGGACGCAGTCTGGATCGTCTTCCGGGATCGACGGATCGAACTCGCACGGGGGCACGTCGGGTTCCTCGGGACCTTCGCTGATGACGATGGTGACGATCGAACCGCTCGGGAGCTGCTCGCCGGCCGCCGGATCCTGACTGATCACGAATCCCTCGGCGACGACGTCACTGAAGTCGCGCTCGACGCGTGGCTCGAGTTCCTGGTCCTCGAGCCTGGTGATGGCATCCTCTTCCGACCGGTTGACCACCGGTCGGACCGTGACGAGCTCTTCGCCCAGGCTGACCACGAAGTCGACCGCGCCACCGCTCTCCAGTTCGGAGCCTGCCGGTGGATCCTGCGAGATGATCAAACCCTCCTCGACGTCGGGATCGAACTCCCGGTCGCGTTGCCCCCGGATCAGACCGGCCTCACGTAGTTCAGCGAGGGCCTCTTCCTCGGTCAGCCCCGTGATCTCGGGGACCTCGGCCACGTCCTGACCGGATGACACGACCAGATCCACCGTGGTGCCCTCCGAAACCGATCGGTCCGGCAACGGGTTCTGTCGGATGACCACTCCGACGTCGACGTCGTCGGACGGTTCGGGCGTGACCGTGCCGACGATCAGACCGTTGCGTTCGATCTCCGCCTCCGCGATCTCCTGCGGGAGGTCGATGACCTCCGGCACGGTGACCTGTGGTCCGTCATCGGGAGCCAAGGCACCCACGACGAACCACGCCGCGGCGATCAGGGCGAGGATGGCCAGGACCGTCAAGACGCCGTAGACCGCGCCTCGGCGGCGCCGGACCTGCCCCTGACTGCGCACCGGACGGGGGGCGGGTGTCGGCGCGAGCAGTGCCGTGTCCGCCGCGGACATCACCGCCGGGGCGGCGACGGGCCCACCCACGCGCGCGTTCAACAGATCGGCTCGCATGTCTCCGGCGCTGGGATAGCGGTTGGCCGGGTTCTTGGCCAGGGCGCGCATGGTGATCGCCTCCGCCGCCGAACTGATCCCGGTGTCCAGGTCGCGCGGCGGTCGGGGACTCTCCTGCACATGCTGGTAGGCCACCGTCACTGGCGAGTCGCCGGAGAACGGCTGCGATCCGGTCAGGGCCTCGTAGAGCACGACCCCCAGGGAGTAGATGTCGCTGCGCGCGTCGACATCCAACCCCTGCGCCTGTTCGGGGGACAGGTAGGCGGCGGTGCCGAGCACGGCGGCGGTCTGCGTGACGGTGTCCTTGTCGATCGCGCGCGCGATGCCGAAGTCGGTGACCTTGACGCTGCCGTCGTCGGCCAACAGGATGTTGCCCGGCTTGATGTCCCGGTGCACCAGGTTGTGCTGGTGCGCATACGCCAGGGCCGAGCACACGTCGGCGGTCACTTCCAGGGCTCGATCTTCGGTCAGCCCGCCGGCGTTGATGGCCTGCTGCATGGATCGGCCCCGCACCAGCTCCATGACGATGTAGGACTGTCCCTGGTCGGTGCCGGTGTCGTAGACGGCTACGAGGTTGGGGTGATTGAGGCGGGCAACGTTGCGCGCCTCCTCCTGGAAGCGTCGCGTGAAGCCCTCGTCGTCCCGGAAACGCTCGAGCAGCAGCTTGATCGCCACCTCGCGCCCCAGGTTGCGGTCGTGTGCGGCGTAGACCTCGGCCATGCCCCCACGTCCGAGGACACGCAGGAGCTCATAGCGTTCGGACAGGACGCGGCCAACACTCACACGACAGCCTCCGCAAAAGGATGGTCTACCCTCGGGGATCCTAGTCCGCGACCCTCCCTGGCCGGTGGCGGCCCGCCGACCAGCTCGCGGCGGCTCGATCTCACGGCTGGTGGCGGGCCACCGCGACCTCCAGGACCCGGCGTGCGATCGGCGCCGCGACGCCCCCACCGGTCGCATCCTCTCCGGCGTCGGGCAACATCACCGCGATCGCCGTCTCCCGCCCGGCGAACCCGACGAACCAGGCCACGGGGGTCGTGCCGGTCTGTGCGGTTCCGGTCTTGCCGCCGATCTCCACGCCTTCGATCCGGGCCGCCTGTCCGGTCCCGGATCGGACTGCGTTGATCATCATCTCCCGGAGCTGCTCCGCGGTGCGGACCGACATGGGTCTCCCGTCCCCGCCGGCACCGCTCCACGGTCCTTCGTCGGGACCCTCGACGATCTCGCCTTCGGGATTGCGGACATTGGCGACCACATACGGACGTCGCAGCTCGCCACCGTTGGTGATCGATGCCGCGATCAGCGCCAGATGCATCGGCGTGGCCCGGACGTCGCGCTGCCCGATGGCGCTCTGCGCCGTCTGGGGGACGTCGAGTTCGCTGGGGATGAAGCTGTCCGTCATGCCGAGCTCGTAGGCAACGGCGCGGTTGAAGCCGAACCGCTCGGCCTGCCCGATGAGCGCATCGTCTCCCAACTCGACCCCCAGCCGCGCGAAAACGGTGTTGCAGGACACCTGCAGTGCCTGTTCCAGCGTGATCTCGTTGCTGTTCGAGCACGTCCCGCCCGAGAAGTTGCCGATGTCCGCGGTGGTCTGCGGCACGTCGTAGACGCCTTCGTCGGGGAACAGGGCGTCGGGAGCCGTCCCGGCCTCCAGAGCCGCGGCGGCGACGATGAGCTTGAACGTCGATCCGGGCGGATACAGCTCGTCGGTGGCGCGGTCGATCAGGGGACGGTCATCGCGCGCCCGCAGATCGTCCCAGGCGTCACGGATCTGCGACCGGTCGTGGCTGGACAGCGGGTTGGGGTCGTAGGTCGGGTTGGCGTAGCTGGCCAGCACGGCACCGGTCTGCGCATCGAGCACCACGACCGCCCCCTCGCGGTCGCCGAGTGCCTCCTGGGCGGTGGCCTGGATCTGTGCATCGATGGTCAGCTGGACGGCGTTGCCCGGCCGGTTGGCGCCGCCGAGCAGTTCGCCGAGGTTCTGCGCCACCACCTCGGTGGGTCTGCCTGTCAGTTCCTCGTTGTAGGCAGCTTCGAGCCCCGACCGTTGCAGCACGACGGAGTAGTACCCCGTCAGGTGTGCGTACCGCGGCCCGGCCGCGTACCTGCGCAGGTAGCGCAACTCGCCATCGGTCGGCGTGGAACTGGCGATGGCCTCGTCGCCCACGACGATGGGCCCACGGGCGATGCCGTACTCCTGCACGATCAGGCGGCGATTGGCGGGATGCGTCGCCAGGTCGTCCGCCTGGATCAGGGTGATGACGTTCAGGTTGACGAACAGCGCCCCGAACAGCACCAGCAGCGCCGCCCCGACACGACCGATGGAGCGGTTCATCGCGCTTCCGTTCGGCCCCGGGCAGCCCCCCGCGATTCGTCGCTGATGCGCAGGAGCACACCGACGATGAGGTAGTTGGCCAGCAGCGATGACCCCCCGTAGGACACGAACGGCAGGGTGATGCCGGTGAGGGGGACCAGCCGGGTCAACCCACCAACGATCACGAAGGTCTGGAAGGCGAAGGTCACGGTCAGCCCGAGCGCCAACAACGTGCTGAACTCGTCACGGGCGGTCTGTGCGATACGGAGTCCCCGCGCCACCAGGAGCACGAAAGCGACCAGCACGGCGGTTGCACCGAGCAGCCCCAGCTCCTCGCCGATGACCACGAAGATCGCGTCCGTGGCGGAGAAGGGAACATCCTGTGGACGTCCGAGCCCGAGACCCGTGCCGGTCAACCCGCCGGTGCCCAGCGCGAACAGACTCTGGGCCAGTTGGTACGCGGAATCCTGAACATCCGACCAGGGATCGAGCCAGATCTGCACGCGAAGGCGGACGTGGCCAAAGAGCGTGTATGCGACGAAGGCCACGACGGCGAACAGCAGCGCACCCACCATCGGGTAGGCCAACCGACCGGTCGCGACGTAGAGCATCGCCACGAACGTGCCGAAGAACAGCAGGGCGGATCCGAGGTCGCGCAGTTGGGCCATCACGACCATGGCGCCGGCGGCCGCGATGACGACCGGTGCGAGGTGACGCGCAGCCGGCACCAGCAGCGGTCCGACCCGCTGGGTCGCGACGGAGAGCACGTCGCGGTTGCGGGCCAGGTAGCCGGCGAGGAACAGCACGCCGGTGAGCTTCGCGATTTCCCCGGGTTGGAAGCGCGCTCCGAACACGTCGATCCACAGCTGGGCGCCATTGATCACCCCGGCGGTGAGGAACGGGATCACCGGCAGGAGTAGCAGCACGATCGTCAGCAACCCGAAGGTGTACTGGTAGCGAGCCAGGGGGCGAACGCTTCGGACGAACAACAGGCCGGCACACATCGTGCCGACGGTGACGGCGGTCCACACCATCTGGGTTGCGGCCAGATCCGTGCCGGCGGCCAGATCGACGCGCCGCACGAAGACCAGCCCGATGCCGTTGAGCAGGAAGGCCAACGGCAGGAGTGCGGGGTCGGCGTCCGGAGCCGCGTACCGCACGGTGACGTGCGCGACGATCGCGATGACCGCCAGGGCGACACCGGTGATGATCGCCGCCGGTGGAAGATCCGGGGAGACGGACCATCCGAGCAGGAGTCCCGCCAGCGACGTGAATACCACCGCCCCGGCCAGGAGCTTGGCCTCCACCTGCCGTGGGCTTTTCAGACCATCTGCAGGTCGACGGTCGCCGGATCGATCAGGCGCTGGACGGATCGGAACGGTCATGACGTCCCGTCGTCGGCGGCCTCGGTACTCCCGCCGCCCGATGGGGTACCGGCGATTTCGTCCGTCGTGGGCTCATCGGTCGACGGATCCTCACGTTGCGGGATTCCTCGAACCAGGCGCCGCGCGTCGTTGATGTCCGCCGCAGGGAATCCTTCTTCGAGTGTGGGGCGGTAGTAGGGGGCCACGTCCTCGACGGTGAGTTCGGACCGCTCCGACACCCACGACAGGCTGATCGGCCCGAGCTCGGCATCGATGCCCTGGAAGATCACGACCTGGTCGTCATCGAGACTGATGTAGTAGCTCTGCGCGAGCAGAAAGCGCCCGCCCGCATACAGCCCGCCAGTCAGTAGCACGATGCCCACCACCGCCGCCAGTGAACGCAGGACCAGTCCTGCGAACCGGGAGGGATCGTCGCGGTCGGAGGTCGCCTTGGAGGGAAACGGGCTCCCTCCGCTGCCGATCGAGCCGAACGAGCCCAGCCGGTTGGCCCAGTCCTCGCCATCACGGTCGTCGCGCGTCCGGATGGCCACGGGGCCGGCACCTGCCGAAGCCTCGGCGTTCGGATCCTCGAACCGGAGGATGACGGCCGTGATGTTGTCGGGGCCGCCGGCCTCGTTGGCCATCTCGACGAGGCGTGTCAACACCTTGTCCAGGTCGCCGTCGGCCGCCAGAGTCTGCGCGATGTCGGCGTCGGACACGACCCCCGTCAGCCCGTCGGAGCACAACAACACGACGTCGTCGGGCTGCAGATCCAGCGTCATCGCATCGACGTCGATGTCGACGGAGACGCCGATCGCGCGCGTGATCATCGACCGTTGCGGGTGGTTGGCCGCCTCCTCCTCGGTGATCTGCCCTTCGTCGATCAGGTGTTGCACGAAGGTGTGGTCGTCGGTCAGTTGACTGAAGTGCCCGTCACGCAGGAGGTAGGCGCGGGAGTCACCGACGTGGGCCACGTGCAGGCGCCGACCTTCGAGCAGCGCAGCGGTCAGCGTCGTGCCCATGCCGCGGTACGAGGGCTCGTCGGTCGCCATCTGGACGACGCTGGAGTTCGCCGAGACCACCGCGTCACGCAACGCTGCCAACGCGTCGGCCGAGTCGGGGAACACCCGTCCGTCGAGTTCCCGGAGCGGTTCGAGGGCCGTGGAGGACGCGACCTCGCCGGCCAGGTGCCCACCCATCCCGTCGGCGACGGCCACGACGCTGTCGGCGACGAGGTAGGCGTCCTCGTTGCCCTCACGGACACGGCCGACGTCCGACGTCCCGGCCGCGATGAACCGCCTCATCGTCGTACCTCGATGTGGGTCTTGCCGACCCGCAATTGATCGCCTGCGGCGATCGGGGTCGGGCGTGCGACCTTGGCACCGTTGAGGAAGGTGCCGTTGGTCGAGCCCAGGTCGCGAACGACCCAACCGTCGCCGTCCAGTTGCACGCTGGCATGTTCGTCGGAGATGTAGACGTCATCGATCGGTATGTCGACATGCCCTGCGCGCCCGAGCGTCAGGTGGTCACCGCGCAGCCCTACCACCTGGGCCTTGGCGCCGGCGTGATGGATGACGATCTCCTTGGGAACGCGGCGGGCCTTGCGCGGCTCGGCGGAGGTGCCGGCTGCCGGTGCGATCGCTTGCCGCGGTGGCGTGGAAGACTTGCGTCGTGGACCATAGAGGTCGACGACGACGACGGCGCGGACCGTGCTGCCGAGAAACAGGTACAGGAGCAGCAAGAGCCCGAACTTCAACAGGGTGAGCAGCTCGATGGGCACCCTCAGGACTCCACGAGCTCCACGGCGGCATCGCCGAATTCGATGCGATCACCGACCGTAATCGGGTGTTCGGCGGCCTGAACCCCGTTCACGCGGGTGCCGTTGGTGGATCCGAGGTCGACCACCCACCAGGTGTCGCTGCGTCGCACGAGGGCGGCGTGTTCGCGGGAAACCGTGGAGTCCGGCAGTGGGATGTCGCACGAGCCCAGCCGTCCGACGGACAGGCGGGAACCGTTGAGGCCGACGCGATTGCCGGCGCCCTCGCCGGTCCGAACCAGCAGCTGCAGCGAGCTTGTCGGTGGCCCGGAGATGACCTGGGTGTGATCGATCTCTGCCCGGTGGTTGTTGCCAGAGGGCTGGCCGGCGTGGTTGCCGGCGCCCTGGTCGTGGGCGGGGGCGGAGGTGGCGATGGTGCCGCGACCGGCCGCCGCGCCACCTCGCGATCCACCCTGAAGGCGGCTGGAGGGTGCAGGAACGGCGTTGTCCCGGTCCACCACCTCGATGCGGCCGGCCAGTTGGAAGCGACCGACGCGCACGGCGTCGTTCTGCTCGATGCGGACCTTGACGGGACCTTTGAGCACCCAGCCACGTTCTGAGGCCGTGGTGGCCACGACTTCACCGAGTTCGCGGGGGAGCGAGGCGCCGAACGTGGACAGGCGTTCGTGGTCCTTGGCGCTCAGACGGACGCGGTAGACGTTGGGAACGACGACGCCTTCGGCGGTGACGTGCTGGTTGTCCGCGGCGTAGCGCTGGACGCCCTTGGCCAGTTCGATGGGCTGCAGTCCCGACCGGAACACGCGCGCGAAGAAGCCCTCGACCGCGCCTTCGAGGCGGTCTTCGAACCCCTGCAACACACCCATCACGTCCACCGCTCGGTCGATCTGGTTCCCGGGCTGGCGGTCGTTTGCGACGTCGCGATCTTGGTCTGTCGTACGGAACCGTCCCCGGGACCCTCGGAGCGTAGCCCAGGGCATGCTTCCGGCGACCCGTCCGAACGTGCGAACGGCCGTGTGCCCCGCACCGGATGGGCGTTTGGGGCGGTGCGTCGCTACGCTCCCCGACTCACCCCTGGGCGGGTGGCGGAATTGGCAGACGCGCACGGTTCAGGTCCGTGTGTCCTTATGGACATGGGGGTTCAAGTCCCCCCTCGCCCACCACCTTTGTATGCCGGTCTAGCACCCCGCAGACGCCAGAATCGCTCGAACGCCTCCGCTGCCCAGCGGGGGCGTTTCTGCGTCCGTGACACCATCTTGACACCAGTAGGGGTCGTGGCACCCCGTTCCTGTGGATCCTTGGCTGTGTCAGCGGGCGCTCACGCGTCGCCGAAGATTGCGGTGGCGGTGGTCTCGGCGGCGAGCGGGGTCGCTGCTTGTTGCGGGAGCGACGCGGGCCTTCGATCAGTGGGCGTCGTGGGGCTCCGGTCAGGTGCCCACCAACCGTTGAGGCGGCTCAGGGGGTCCGTTGCTGTGTGTGCGGAACTGGGAAAGCCAAGCTGAGAAAGCGCGGACGCCTTCGCAGTCCAGGTAGCCTTTCGTAGTTGCCTTGGCGCGATGCGGGAGGGGCGCCGATGGACGAGGAGGTCGCAGCCGCCATCGAGCTGCTGCGCGCCGCTGGCACCGACACGGCAGGTGTCGAGGCCAAGGCCGCTGCGGGCGGGTTCCCGGGCCCGGCGTTGCTGAAGTCGATCAGCGCGTTCGCCAACACCGGCAGCGGTCTGGTCCTTCTTGGTGTCGACGAGGAGGGCGGCTTCCAGGTCGTCGACATCGATGCTTCCAAGCTGGCTTCGCAGCTCGCTGCGGCCTGCCGAGAGTCGATCGACCCGCCGGTGCCGGCAGCCATCGAGATCATCGAGGTCGAAGGCAAGCACATCGTGGCGGCCCGCATCTTCGAGTTGCCAGCCGACCAGAAGCCCGCCTACGTCAAGACCAAGGGCATGAACCGGGGTTCCTACGTCCGGGTGCACGACAGCGACCGGCAGCTGACGACCTACGAGGTGTCCATCCTGCTGGCCAACCGCACCCAGCCGCGCTACGACGCCGAGCTGGTCCTGGACTCGACGCTTGACGATCTTGACGGTGCGCTGGTGGACGCGTTCGTCGCTCGGCTCCGAGCGAACAAGCCCTCGACCTTCCGCGATGCCACCGCCGACGAGACGCTGCTGCTGGTCGGAGCTGCTGACCGTGACGAGGG
>JBDNIX010000021.1:0-10195 GCA_041688045.1 Nitriliruptoraceae bacterium | reverse complement strand
TTCCCCATGATCGGCGACCGGCGGCTGGTCGGCACCTACATGGGCGGTGGGGATCCACACGCCGACCTGCCGAGGCTGGCGGCGGACGTCCTGAATGGCTCGCTGTTGATGAAGGAATTGATCGTCGAGCGCCCCTCCACCGAGGTCAACGATGCTCTCGACGATCTACGGGCCGGCCGCACGCTGGCCCGCCAGGTCCTGATGCTCGATGAGAGGCTCGCGTCGAGGCCCCGCCGACCTGGCAACCGCCGACACCCAACCCGATCTACATATCTACATGGCGCGAACCGGGTCGGGATGGCGTTCCGCCCGGGCCAGGCTGCGAACAGTCGCGAGGCCGCCGATACGCCGTGCGGCCACCTGTCCCAGGACGCCGGAAACGCGGACGTACGCCTCCTCCGGGATCGATGGCCGCACGTCGGCATCGACGCTGACCGCAAGGCCGTCCAGGTGCACGACCAGTTCGGTCAGGCGCGTCCGGAGGTACTGGTCGACCGTCAGAACATGGCCGTCCAGCACCTGGATGCCGCGCACCAGTGTGGCCGCGTCCAGTGATGCCGCGAGCTGCTCGCGAGCCGCCGTCATCCGCTCGACCAGGGCGGCGGGTCCGTCGGTGGCCTCATCCTCACCGCGGGTCCGGATCTTCCGGTGCAGTGGGCTGCCCACGGGATCGTGATCCGCCAGGACGGTCGCGAAGTATCCGGCGGCGTCGATCGACGGGCCGTCGGCCGGCTCAGGCGCATCGAGGTACTGCGGGACCGTCAGGACCGCCCGCGCCAGGTGGCCGGCCAGACCACCGACCAAGTAGCCGTCCAAGGCGCTTGGCCGCGCCCAGGCCGCAACCACGACGTCAGTCGCGATCAGCTCCTCGGCTGCGAGCGCCGTGGCCAGGAAGTGTTCGGTCGTCATGATGCGGGTCCGTCCGCCGGGTGTCGTCACAACATCGTGCCCGATGGAACCCGTGGACGCAGCCGACCTGCCCAGGAGCTTCGGACGTGGCAGCTTTTCGCGTCACACGGTGACGCGAAAAGCTGCCACGCGCCCCCACGCGCCCCCACGCGCCCCCACGCGCCCCGACGAACCCCGAACGTGCTTCCCGCCGCCCGCCACGCGCCCCGCGTGCCCTACGTGCCCTACGTGCCCTACGTGTCGTGCAGCTGGGCCCTCATGTAGGGGATCACGCCGCCGGCCAGGATCCGTTCGACCTGCCCCGGGGACAGGCGATGGACCGCCGCGATCCGCGTGTCCTGGGTGATGTTCACCACCTCGATGTCGCTGCCGGCGGTGAGGGCGCCGCGCAGCCCGGCCACCCGCAGCACGTCACCCTGGTCGATGCCGTCCCAGTCGGCGGGCTCGGCGAACTCCAGCGGCACCACGCCGAAGTTGGCGAGGTTCTGCCAGTGGATGCGGGCGTACTCCTTGACCAGCGCCAACCGGAGGCCGAGGTAGCGGGGGGCGACGACCGCGTGCTCACGGGACGAGCCCTGGCCGTAGTTCACACCGGCGACGACGGCATGGCCGGCGCCGCCGCCCTGCTGAATCTGCTTGGCCCGGTCGTGGTAGGTGTCGTCCACGCCGTCGAACGCGTAGTGGGCGATCCCGGGGATGTTCGATCGCAGCGGGAGGACCTCCGCGCCGGCGCGGAGGATCTCGTCGGTGGAGATGTCATCCCCCATCTTGAGCAGGACCGGTAGCTCGAGGTCGTCGGGAAGCGCCTCGAAGTCGGGCAGGGAGGCGATGTTGGGGCCCTTGCGCAGTTCGGTGCGGGACCCGGCCTCCGCGGGGGAAGGCGCAACGAGGTTGGCCGTGTCCAGCAGTGGCTCCGCCGGTTCCTGCGTCCTCGGATAGGCGATCGAGGGCAGCGGCTCACCCCCGTCCCGGACGGCTCCCGACCCGAGATCACGGGGGTCGGTGATCACGCCGGTCAGCGCTGATGCCACCGCCGTTTCCGGGGAGCAGAGGTGGACCTTGTCCTCGCGGGTACCGGAGCGTCCGGGGAAGTTGCGCGGCACGGTCCGCAGGGAGATCTGGTGGGTCGCCGGGGCCTGCCCCATCCCGATGCACCCGTTGCAGCCCGCCTGGTGCAAACGGGCGCCGGCGCGCACCAGAGCCAGCAGGTGGCCGTCATCGATGAGGTTTCCCAGGATCTGTCGACTGCTGGGATTGACGTCGAACGACACGCGGGGATGGGCGGTGAGGCCCACCGCGTCGCAGATCTCCGCGACGACGCCGAAGTCGCGGTAGCCGGGGTTGGCCGACGATCCGATGTAGGCCTGCGTGATCGGTGCGCCCGCCACCTCGCTGACCGGCACGACGTTCCCAGGTGAGGTGGGAAGCGCGATGAGCGGGACCAGTTCCGACAGGTCGATGCGGTCCGTGTGGTCGTAGCTGGCACCGTCGTCGGCCAGCAGTTCGGTGAAGTCGTCGGCGCGTGCCTGACCAGCCAGGAACCGCCGGACCTGATCATCGGCCGGGAACACCGAGGTGGTGGCACCCAGTTCCGCCCCCATGTTGCAGATCACGTGGCGGTCCATCGCGGACAGCTTCGCCAGCCCCGGACCGTGGTACTCGATGATCCGACCGGAGCCTGCGTCCACGCCGTGGCGTCGCAGCATCTCCAGGATCACGTCCTTGGCGGAGACCCAGTCCGGGAGCTCACCGACCAGCTCCACACCCCAGATCTCGGGCATGCGGATCCGCAGCGGCTCTCCCGCCATCGCCAGGGCGACGTCGAGGCCGCCGGCGCCGATCGCGATCATCCCGATACCGCCCGCGGCCGGCGTGTGCGAGTCCGACCCGGCCATGGTGGCACCGGGCCTGCCGAACCGCTCCTGGTGCACGGGGTGCGAAATCCCGTTACCCGGCTTGGAATACCAGATGCCGAACCGTTCGCAGGCCGACTTGAGGAACAGGTGGTCGTCGGGGTTGCGATGATCCTCCTGGATCAGGTTGTGGTCGACGTACTGCGCGGACAGCTCGGTCCGAACCCGGTCGAGGCCCATCGCCTCCAACTCCAGCATGACGAGCGTGCCCGTGGCGTCCTGGGTCAGCGTCTGATCGATCCGGATGCCGATCGGCGTACCGGGCGTGAGTTCGCCTTCGACCAGATGGTCGCCGAGGATCTTGCGTGCGACGTTCTGTGCGTTGCTGTCTCCGTTGCCACCCATGCCAGCCTCCAGGCTTCGTGAGGAGACACGTCAGCGTACGGACCGGATCCGACCACGACCACGGCCGGTCGCCGGGCGATCGGTCAGGGCTCTCGGGCGAAGTGATGCGCCGTGATCCGATAGGCCGCATCGAGGTAGAGGCGATGGGCGTCGTAGCGGTGGTGCCCGGAGTCCAGATGGATCTCGTCGCAATCCAGACGGCGGGCCTCTGCCACCACCGCGTCCAGCAGCGCTCGTCCGTAGCCGCGCCGACGGAACGCCGCACGGGACGACAGGTCGTCGATGTACAGCACGTTGCCCCACGCGAGGTTCGCGATGAACCGAAACCCGGCCGCGGCGACCGCCACGTCATCCGACGGGTCGAACGCCGCGAACAGGCGATAGCCCTGCGGTCGCTGCACGTCGTTGACCCGGGACACGAACCCCGGGAGGTCGTCCGCGAACGGAGGGCGAAGCTCCGCCATGGCGGCGTGGGCCAGATGGGTCTCCCCCACGGCCACCTCCCGGATGTCGGTCATCGAACGCCTCCCAGCAAGCCGGCGACCACGCGCGCCGCACCCAGCGCGATGCCGTCACGACCGCGGGGACCGATGATCTGGACCCCTATCGGCAACCCTCGCGACCCGGTCAGGCCCGGCACGGCGATCGTCGGTGTCCCGAGCAGTGTCCACTGACGGCACAGCAGCGGGTCGCCCGTCGAGTCGACCGGCGGGGCTTCCCCGAGGACGCACGGGGCGAGCAGCACATCGACATGGCCGAACACCTCGTCCAGCGCCACCCGGCCGGCGGCCGCGGTCGCCAGTGCGTCGTCGTAGTCGCCGCGTAGGGCCTCACCTTCGTCCAGCAGGCCGAGCAGGCTGTCGCTGAGCAGCGCTTCGTGGTCGGCTCGAACGGCTGCCAGCTCGGTTGCCACCTCGACGGCCATGATCGTCTTCTGTGCCGCCACCAGCCCGCGCATCGACTGCGGAAGGTCGACCTCGAGGAGGTCCAGTTCACCCGTCAACTGCTCGACACCGACCTCGACGGCCTGCCGCGCATCCGCGTCGATCGCGTCCCATTCGAACGTGCGGCAGAAGCCGACGCGCAGATCATCATCGACGGAGGTGGGTACGAAGTTCTCCGGGTCGGACGCCATCACTCCCAGCGCCAGCGCCACCCCTTCCACGTCGCTGCCGAGGATCCCGACCGTGTCCAACGTCGGGGAGCACAACGTGACCCCTTCGCGGGGCACCGACCCCACCGTCGGCTTTCCCCCCACGATGCCGCAGAACGATGCGGGGCGGACCACCGACCCCGCCGTCTGCGTCCCGATGGCCAGCGGGATCGTCCCCGCCCCCACCGCGGCGGCCGACCCGCTCGACGACCCACCGGGGGTGCGTGAGTCGTCATGGGGGTTGGTGGTCGGGCCCGGTCGGAAGAGCGCGTATTCGGTGGTCACGGTCTTGCCGATGATGACCGCGCCGGCGGCCCGCAGCAGCGCGACCACTTCCGCATCGGCAGCGGCCGGGCCATCGACGGGAACGTCCGCGCCATTGCTGGTCGGCATCCCCGCGACGTCGACGATGTCCTTCACCCCGATCGGTACGCCGTGAAGCGGCCCGACCGTGGCCCGGTCGTCGGCCCACTGCCGGTCTCGGTCACGGGCCTCAGCAAGGACGGCAGCTGCATCGAGGTACGACCACGCGCGCAGGGTCGGTTCGGCAGCCTCGATCGCGTCCAGGCAGGTACGCGCGACGGCCTCGGCGGTGGTCGCGCCCGAACGGATGGCCGTAACGATCTCCGGAACCGTGCCGACCATGTCGGCCGCGGTCACCGTGCCGACCGTCGTCCGACCAGCACGCCCAGCAGCGCGATGACCGCACCCGCCAGCAGCGCGATGCCCAGTTCCCGGACCCGCCGGTCGTCGGCGGACGCGCCCGGTCGGGAGGCGGTCGCGTGGAAGACCTTGCCGGGCTGTACCTCGGCATGCTGCTGCCCGACGGCGGTCGACGGGGCTTCGGCGGACGCAGCCGGTGCCACACCCGGTGCCGTGGCGGCAGGCTCCACCGGCACGGGACCGTGCAGGAGTTCCTGTTCGACCGCCGTGAAGAACTCACCGGCCGTGCGCTTGGCGACGCTGGCGAGCATCCGCTGTCCGACGCCCCCGATCATCCCGCCGACGACCGCGTCGGCGTCGTAGTGGACGGTGGTCGCGCCATCGGATTCCTCCAGGCGGACCTTGGCCTCTGCCCGAACGGTGCCGGGCGCACCCGCGCCGGTGGCGACCAGGGTGTAGGAGGTGGGTGCCTGGATGTCGGCCAGGGACACCTGCCCCTGGTAGGTGCCCTTGACGCTGGCGACACCGGCGGTGATCGTCGCGGCGTAGGCGTCCGGACCCGTGACCTCCAGCGTCTGACAGCCCGGCAGGGTGCGGGCGAGGACTGCCGGGTCCTGAAGAGCGTCCCAGACCTGCTGCCGTCCGGTGCCGATGGTGTGTTGGCCGGCGATCTTCACGCGGCGGATCCTTCCTCGGCGGCCCGCAGGCGCCGCTCGTGCAGCTCGGACGGTCCGATCGGCATGGCTGAGATCGTGACGCCGGTCGCGTCCTCTATCGCCGCGGCGATGGCCGCGGACCCCGGGATGACCCCCGCTTCGCCGGCGCCCTTGATCCCCAGGGGATTGAGTGGCGACGGCGTCTCGAGGTGGGCGATGTCGACCGCCGGGACCTCGGTCGCGTAGGGCATGAGGAAGTCCATGAAGGACGCATTCTGCAGTTGGCCGTGTTCGTCGTAGGCCATCTTCTCGTAGAGCGCACCACCAACGCCCTGCGCGACCCCACCGAGCACCTGCCCCTTGACGATCATGGGATTGAGCAACTTGCCGCAGTCGTGCACCACGGCGTAGCGCAGGATCTTGATGTCGGAGGTGTCCGGGTCGACCTCGACCTCGACCGCGTGCATGCCGTTGGCGAATGTCGACCGCAGCGGCGAGTAGTAGTCCGTGCCCTCCAGGCCAGGCTCCTGGTCGTCGGCGACGGGTGGCTTGTTCGGGTCGGCCGGTGTCGCGAACTGCGTGGCCGCGGCGGACTGTTCGTCGAAGGCGTAGCGCATCGGGTTGGACAACGTCGCCAGCATCTTCAGCGGTATCGCGGTATCGGGGCTGCCGATCACCCGTACCTGCCCCTCGGCGAGTTCCAGGTCCTCCTCGTCGACCTCCAGCGCTTCCGAGGCCATCGTCAGCGCCTTCTCGCGGACCTTGCGGGCGGCCAGATGGATCGCGTTGCCGCTCATCACCGCCGCACGGGACGCGAACGTGCCGACCGCGTACGGGAACCGCCGCGTGTCGCCGGTCACCACCTCGACGTCATTGACGTCCACGCCCAACTCGTCGGCGACGATCTGGGCGAACGAGGTCTGGTGGCCCTGGCCCTGCGTGGACAGGCCCGTGGCGACCTGCACCTTGCCCGTGGGCTCGACCAGGACGTGGCCACCTTCGTAGGGTCCGACCCCGGTTCCCTCGACGTAGCAGGCCAGTCCGATCCCGAGGAGTCGTCCATCGGCCGCGGCGGCGGCCTTGCGATCCGCGAACCCCTCCCAGTCGACCAGTTCCTTGAGCATGGCCAGAGAGGCCGGGAAGTCTCCGGAGTCGTAGGTGTAGTCCCGGCCGTCCTGGAACAACAGGTCGAAGGCGTAGGGCATCTCTTCGGGCTGGATGAAGTTGGTGGAACGGACGTCCGTGCGGTCCTTGCCGAGGTGGGCCGCGATCCGGTCGATGGTGCGCTCCATGGCGAAGCACCCCTGCGGTCGCCCGGCCCCGCGGTAGGGGCTGACCGGTGTGAGGTTGGTGTAGAGGCTGTCGAAGGTCACGCGGTAGTCCGTGATCTTGTAGGGCCCCAGGAGCTGGGTCGAGGTGATGATGGGCACGATCAGGCCGTACGGGATGTATGCCCCGTGGTCGTGGAGGAACCGCACGTCAAGGCCCAGGATGCGCCCGTCGTCGTCGAACCCGACGTCGATCCACTGGACCTGACCGCGTTCGTGGTTGGCCGAGACGAAGTGTTCGCGACGGTCCTCGGTGAACTTCACGTCGTGCCCGAGTTGTCGGGCGGCCCACGGCACCAGCACCTCTTCGGGCCACGGGTGCATGATCTTCACGCCGAACCCGCCACCGATGTCGGGGGCGATGCATTCGACCTGGGCGAACGGCAGGTCGAGCAGGGTCGCCACGGCGGCGCGCACGCTCGTCGGGGTCTGGGTCGACGAATAGATGCGCAACCGACGGTCGTCGGCGTCCCAGCGGGCGTAGGTGCCGCGGGTCTCCATGGGTGTGGAGGCAGATCGTTCGATGTCCAGGCGGAAGCTCAACCGGTGCGGAGCCGACTCGATGGACGCGGGGGCATCGCCGAACTCCTGCACGAAATGCGCCGCAACGTTGTCGGGAACGTCGTCGTGGACCGCATGTTCGGCAGCCTTGGCGTTCTCGTGCCCCACCACCGCGGGCAGCGGGTCGTAGTCGACGCTGATGCGATCCACGGCGTCCTCGGCCGCATACCGGTCGGTCGCCACCACCATCACCACCGCCTCGCCCACGTGGTTGACCTCGTCCTTGGCCAGGACGTACTGGGTCCGCGCGGCGGTCAGGGCGGGGTGGGGGATCAAGACCGGCAACGGCGCCTGGAGCTTCTCCGGCAGGTCTTCGTGCGTGATGACGGCGATCAGGCCGTCGACGTCGAGTGCTTCGGCGACGTCGATATCGAGGATGCGGGCGTGCGCATGGGGGCTGCGCACCATCGCCACCTGGTACGCATCGTGTCCGAGATCGTCGAGGTAGCGCCCTTCACCGCGCAACAGGCGGGGGTCCTCCTTGCGGGCGATGCCTTCCCCCAGCAGTTTCGTCGTCATGCCCGCCCCTCCGCGGAAGACTCAACCTCTGCATGAGGGTCAAGCCCGACATCGTGCCCGCCATCGTGCCCGCCATCCGGCAGAGCATGACGTTCGCGGGGGTCGGCGCCGGAGTCGCGCAACACCTGTGCAGCTTGCTTCACGGCGGCCAGGATTCCGGCGTAGCCGGTGCAACGGCACAGATTGCCGGACATCTCGTCGCGGATCGCGTCGGCGTCGTGAGCGTCGGGGTCGTCCGCGAGGTAGCCGCAGGCACTCATGACGAAACCGGGCGTGCAGAATCCGCACTGGAGGCCGTGGTGGTCCTGAAAAGCCTGCTGCACCGGATGCAGGGTGCCGTCATCGGCGGCCAGACCCTCGATGGTGGTCACGTCGCGGCCGTCCACGACCACGGCGAACGCCAGACAGGAACGGACCGGCAGACCGTCGAGCAGCACCGTGCAGGCGCCACACACGCCATGTTCACAGCCGACGTGCGTCCCGGTCAGCTTCAGGTCGTGACGCAGGAAGTCGGACAGCAGGCGCCGGGCCGGCACCGTGGCGGTCCGGGGCAGCCCGTTGACCGTCACGGTGACGTCGTGCAGGTGTTCGCGAGGCAACTGCGTCATGTCGTGACCTTCGGGTCGGCGGCGACCGTGGCCGCTTGCACCATCGCGCGCCCGAGCAGGATGCCGGCGAGGTGGCGGCGGTACGACGCCGTCGCGTGGATGTCGTCCGAGGGGTCGAGCTGAGCTCGGGCCTGGGCAACCGCGTCATCGATCATCAGCGCATCGTGGGCCTGTCCGGCGACGGCCGGACCCACATCCACCAGGACGGGCCGATCCCCCACCCCGATGAAGGCGGCACGTGCTGCCTCGACGCGCAGGTCGGCGTCGAGGGTCACGCTGACGCCGACGCCGGCCAGGGCGTAGTCGCCGTGGCGGCGCGCGAGTTCGTGGAACGTCGTGCCGGTCCGGGCCGGCGGGACCGGGAAGCTCACGCCCGTGGCGACCTCGCCCGGACGGACGTCGGACTCCAGGAGGCCGAGGATGAAGTCCGCTCCCGGCACCTGCCGCGACCCGTCCCGGCTGCGCAGGTGCACCCGTCCGTCGAGCAGGACCAGGACCGCGGGAAGTTCGGCGGCGGGGTCCGCGTGAGCGATCGAACCGACCGCCGTGCCCCGATTGCGGATGACGGGGTGTGCGACCCAGTCAAGAGCCTGGCGGACCAGCGGAGTCGCCGCGACGGCGTCTGCGTGCCGACGCAGGCGTTCATGGGTCACGGTCGCGCCAACGTCCACGTTCGACGGGGATACCTCGATGTCGGCCAGTTCACGGATGCGGGTGATGTCGACCAGGGCCACGGGAGCCGCCAGCCGCATGTTCATCATCGGCACCAGGCTCTGCCCACCGGCCAGCACCTTGCCGTCCTCGCCGAGTTCGGCGAGCAGTCCGAGGGCCTCGTCGAGCTCACGGGGTGCGTGGTAGGCGAACGCGGAAGGCTTCATGCGATCCTCCGTTCGCGCAGCAGCGGCACGGCCGGGGCTCGGCGGTACTCGCAAGCTGGGTGCACGCAGGTCACTCGGTGGTCACTCGGTCGCGGAAAACGGGCAAACTACCCCATAGCGTCCCCGGACCGGGTCGGCAAGGTCTGCCAGAAGCAGGGCAGACCGGCTGGCAGAGTGGCCGAACCTTCCCAGCCGCCGGTTCGAACCCTCGGAAGCCGGCCGAACCGCCGGGGGATGTCAGTGGACCGGACCGCGGCGACTCGCCTAGGTTCGACCTCGAGACGGAGGGCAGCGTGGACAGGGTCGAACAACCGATCATCGACGAGGTGGCGGCCTGGGTGGCCGACGCCCGTCAGGTCGTGGCCCTGACCGGTGCCGGGGTGTCCACCGCCTCGGGCATCCCCGACTTCCGCGGTCCAGATGGCCTGTGGACCAAGGAGCCCGAGTCGCAACGGCTGTTCTCCATCGACGCGTACGTGAGCGACCCCGACGTGCGCCGTGAGGTGTGGCAGCGCCAGCTGCACAACCCCGCGTTCCGGGTCGGCCCCAATGCGGCCCACCTCGCGCTGGCCGATCTGGAACAGCGCGGGCGGCTCCATGCGCTCGTGACGCAGAACATCGACGGCCTGCACCAGGCCGGCGGGTCCGACCCCGATCGCGTC
>JBDNIX010000202.1:0-5797 GCA_041688045.1 Nitriliruptoraceae bacterium | reverse complement strand
GATCACCGCTGCACGTGCGCTGCTCCGCCTTGCGGATGCCGCGCAGTACCGGGTCAAGCGCAATGGCCGCGACCTCGGTGTCTCGAGCGGGGTCGGCCCGTCCACGTCCACGACCGCGGCCGGACCGGCCGGCCCCGAAAGGGACATCATGGCCGAGGTCGTCGACGTCGCCCTCGGTCGTCTGGCTGACGCTGAGCCGGTCGTGCTGGACCGGTTGAGTGCGGTCGCGACCGCATTTCATGACGTCACCGATGCCGGGGCCTGGGCCGTGTCGGTCAGCCAGCGGGGGGGACCGATCACGATTCGGCGCAACCTCGACCGTCCCCGCTATGCCCGCTCCGGCAGCAACGCGTTCCAGCCCGGGACAGCCTTCGACCTCGATGACTACCCGGCGACCTGCGAGGTGCTGACCGGTGGCTCGTTCCACGCGTCGCTGATCTCCGGTGACGACGCCGAACGCGGGTTCCTGGCGGCTGCGGGCTACGTCGAGATGATCGCGGCGGGCCAGACCGTGGGCCCCGGCGGATGGCTGGTGAAGATCTGTGGCGACGCGCTCAGCGAACCGCTCGTCAGCCTGGAGCCGGTACTGCGTCTGCTCGTCGAAGTGGCGATCGCCATCCCGGCGGATCGGTTCAGTTCGTCGCGTAGCGTCGGAAGTTCTGTGTGATCCACACGCTGCCCTCGGTATCGACGTGCACGCCGATACCGATCTCGTCGACGTTGGCGTCCAACAGGTTGGCGCGGTGTCCCGGTGAGTTCAGCAGGGCGATGTGCAATTCATCGGTGATGCGCACGACCGGATCGCCTGGTCGCCACAGCCGGTGAGGTTCGCTCCAGGCGACGTTCTCCGTGGCGGTCTGCCAGCAGCACATCTGCTCGGCGAAGGCGGGATTGTGGCGCATCCGCTGGTCCGCGGCCATCGTCGCCGACCAGCGCTCCGCAACGTGTGTGACGTCCTCGGCGGCGCGCAGTGGCGGCAGACCCTCGTCCGCCCGCACGCTGTTGACCTGCACCAGCATGTGCTCGGCCGCGGCACGGTCGGGTCCCACCTGCGACGGAGCCGCCTGGGTGGTCAGCACGGCCATGACGACCACGACGCTCAGCACGCCCACGAGGTAGGCCAGGGCCCGGTCGAACGTCACACGTCTGTCTCCACCCGGTGCATTGCCCACCCATCGGCCGCGAGCCGCTCCGGCGTCACCCCGCGTGCGCGACGCGGCCCGCAGGTGCTCTCATCGTACGCTGCGCAGCACCGTGACGACCTTGCCCATGATCGAGGCGGTCTGGTCGGCGGTGACCGGGATCGGCTCGAAGGACTCGTTGGCGGGATCGAGGAACACCTCGCCGGCACGCGTCCGCCGGAATAACTTCACGGTGGCCTCGCCATCGATCAGGGCGGCACACATCTCGCCCTGCTCGACCGACGGCTGTTCGCGCACGACGACGAGGTCCCCGTCGAGCACCCCGGCGTCGATCATCGATTCGCCCCGGACCCGCAGCATGAACAACTGGCCGTCGCCCACCAGTTCCTTCGGCAGGGGGTAGACGGCATCCACCCGCTCCTCGGCCAGGATCGGCCCACCGGCGGCGATCTCCCCGACCAGCGGAACGTTGCGTGATGAGACCGGTCGCAGTTCGAGCGAGGTGTCCGGGTCACGGCCCATTTCGAGGGCCCGCGGCTTCGTGGGATCGCGTTTCAGGTAGCCCTTGGTCTCCAGCGATTCGAGTTGGCCGTGAACGGACGACGGGGACTTGAGCCCCACGGCATCGCCGATCTCCCGGACCGACGGCGGGTACCCGTGGTCGGCCACATGCTGGTGGATCATCGCCAGGATGGCGCTCTGACGCTCGGAAAGGTCCGATGGAGCCGAGTCCTGTGCATCCAGGGGACGATCGATGGGGCTCACGGCTGGTCTCCTCTGCCATGGTCGCGGTGCCGGCATGCGCTCACCCGGAGGCGAACTTGCGTTCGTACCGTAGCAAGCCCGCCCGTCGGGTGCGAACATCCGTTCGTTTCTGGGCTTGACGACCGAACAGCCGTTCGCTTGACTGATCAGAACAAGCGTTCGATGTCATCGTCGATGTCACACCCGGTCGGCATGATCATCGAGCGTCACACCGCAGCCCCGCCCGCTCAGGAGAATCACGGTGACCAGCCCCGCCACCACCCTCGCCCCTCGCGACGCCATGGCTCCGGGTGGTGTGCGCGCCACTCGCGACGCGGCACACCAACCCGCGCCCGCATCGGGTGACGGTCACCGCGGGGGGCGTGGCGACGCGCCGCATCTCACGCTCGTGCCGCAGCGGCCATCGACGGCCACGTACTGGCGACGCCGGATCCTGGTGCTGGCGGGCATGCTGATCGTCGGTCTGCTGGTGGTGGGCGCGGTCGGTCAGGTCGGTGCGTCGGCCGATCTTGCGGATCGGGTCGACGGTCACGTGGTGATCGAACCGGGCCAGACCCTGTGGGACATCGCTGTGACGACCGCGCCGACGGGTGTCGACGCACGTGATCACCTGGCCGCCATCGAAGAGCTGAACGGACTCCGCGCGGACGACGTCCGGGCCTGGAACGTCATCCTGCTGCCCGCGCGGTGATTTGGGACGGTGCGCCGGAAGGTCCGATGTCTGAGCCGGATGGATGCTGCCCGGGTCAGCTACGGGTCTCAGCTACGGGTCTCAGCTACGGGTCTCAGCTACGGGTCTCAGCTACGGGTCTCAGCTACGGGTCTTGGGCGGGGCGTCCTTGCGCAGGCCGGAGAGTTCCTGCATGAAGTCGTCGGTGTCCTGGAAGTCCTTGTACACCGAGGCGTAGCGGACGTAGGTCACCTCATCGAGGTCCCGCAGCTGTCCAAGGACCTGTAGGCCGACCTGCTCGGAGGGGACCTCGCGCTGCCCCTGGTCGCGGATCGCCGTTTCCACGGCGATGGCGGCCTGGTCCAACTCGGCGGTCGGGATCCGACCTTTCGCGGCGCGGACCATGCCGTCCAGCACCTTGGCCCGCGAGAACGGCAGGACGAGGCCGGAACGCTTGCGGACCAGGAGTTCGGGCAGTTCGATGCGCTCGAAGGTCGTGAACCGGCCGCCGCACGTCAGACATTCGCGGCGGCGCCGGATCGCCGTCCCGGCATCGCTCGGCCGCGAATCGACGACGCGATCATCGCTCTTGCCGCAGGTTGGGCACCGCATGCGTTGCACGCTCCCGGCGATGGTGGTCAGGGGACGACAGCTGGCGAGGCGCCGTGGTGCCTCGGTGCGGACGGTAGGAGCCACGTGCGGTCGTTACGAGCACCCGGGCCTCCCATGACGGTGGGCGCACGCGCCTCAGCCCGTAGTAGCGTGCAGACCATGATGTCGCTGATGGTTCCGATGGGTCCCGACGCGTTGGATCTTCAGGTCGGTGCCGAGGCGGTGGTCCGCAATGGCTGGCTGGTCCGCGAGCTGTTCGCTCCGCCGGGACTGGACGGCCCTCCGGGGGTCCTGCAGGGTGGGCTGGCGGTCGGTATCACCCTGTTGGCCGCTCGGCTGGCGGACCGGTTCGGTGCGCCGCCGACCTCGGTCGATGCTCGTCTGCACGCCCCGACACCACTGGACCGAACACTTGAGGTCGCTGTGCGTCCGAGCCTGGACACGGCCCGCTACGACGTCGAGACGCGTGACGGCGATCAGCTGCTGGTCCGCGCCGAGGTGGAGCTGGCCGGCCACGACGTCGCCGCGCGCGCGTATGACCTGCTGGAGCTCGGCACCGTGCCCCTGCCGCAGGCACAGCCGCAGTACCGATTTCCGGGCTGCTGGGTCTGTGGCCCGGAGCCGACCCACCCGCACGGTCAGCGCATTCATCCCCGCGTGCACCGCGAGGGAGAGGTCTCGCAGCCGTGGGTGGCGGACGAGGAACTGGGTGACGATCGCGGCGTGATCGATCCGCTCGTCCTCGCGGCCGTCCTGGACTGCCCGACGGTGTGGGCGGCGATCCAGTACGTCGACGAGATGGGGCTGGCGGGCCCCCTGCTCGGCGGGCTGCACCTGCGCTTCTTCCGCGACGCCCCGACGATGGAGGCGCTACGGATCGTGGCTCGCCTTGACGACGTGGACGGCCGAAAGATCCGTGCCCGATCGGCGTTGGTCGACGAGGACGGTGTCACCTACGTCACCGCCGCCGCCATCCAGATCGGCGTACCTCGCGCGCAATGACCGCTGTCAGCGTCGTTCCACCAGCACCCGACGGCCATGGGCGCCGGAATCCGCCGACCACTCGTCGATGATCTCCAAGCGTTCGCCTTCGCGGCGCTGGAGGCGTGCCCGGCCGCTGCCCGCCATCTGCACGGCGCGGTCCCCGGACTCGTCGACGTGGACGTAGCGGTACTGGAGGAGGTCGTTGACGATCACCCCGGCCAACTCGCCCTCGGCGAGCTGGTGGGCGTCGTAGCGCGCAATGGCACGGCGGCCCTCCTGGAGGAACTTGAGCAGGAGCCCGGCGAACGCAGGACCCTTGGTGGTCTCCTCCACCTCGAAGGCCAGGCCGTGCAGGTCGTACCCCTGGCCGCCCCCACGATGGCGCGCCGCCTCCCAGTCGGCGCGGGTCAGGGCATAGCCCCACTCGGCCGCGTAGTTGCCGTCGGCCTGCTGGAACGAGTCGCGGTACCGCGCCTCCATGCGGAACCCGGCGGCATTGAAGACCCGTTGCATAGGCACATTGTGTTCGTGCGCTCGACCGGTCAGGCGCGTCAGGTCGGATGAGGCCGAGAAATGGTGATCGGCGAGTTGGCGCAGCACTTCCCGCCCGGCGCCTCGGCCTCGGACCGCCGGACTGATCCGGATCCTCATCCGGGCGTCACCCCCGGTCAGCCCGGTGACGAGCGCGAAGCCGCCCGGCTCCCCGGCCACGATCACGGCCCAACCCCACTGGTCGTCGGATGCCCAGACGCCCTCGTCGAGTTCTGCGGCCAGCTTGCCCGTCTCCCATCCGTGCGGACGGGCCAGAGCCGTCGCGGCAGCCTCGTCGGTGGCGACGACCCAGTCGGCGTCATCGGCCACCAGGACGCGCAGGTGGACCTCGGGACGGGGTTTGCTGATGCTCACACGAAGCTCCTGGGCCGGCGACGACAGCGGAACGAACACGTGCATCGGAGTCGAGACGCGCAGCCTCGAATGATGTGCCGACTGCAGGGTGCCAGACCGGTGCGACCTGCGTGGTGGCAGGTCGGTCCAAGGCTGAGCCGCTCGGCGGACTACGTTGGTACAGGGAATGAACCGCGGCAGGTGGTGAGGAGAGGCTGCATGCAGCTCATTGGACGTCCGGCGACGGACATCGCGCAGGCTGTTCGATCGGGTGAGGCGTCAGCCGTCGAGGTGGTACGGGCTCACCTCGACCACCTCGCCGACGTCGAGCACCGGCTGGGAGCGTTCGTGTCGGTGCGGCGGAGCGCCGCCCTGGGCGATGCCGAAGCTGTCGATAGCCACCCGGATCGCACATCCCTGCCGCTGGCCGGCGTACCGATCGCCGTCAAGGACATCGTTGATCTGGCGGGGGAGGCAACCCGGTTCGGTTCGACGGCTACCTCGACCGAGCCGGCTACGGAGGACAACGAGGTGGTGGCACGGTTCCGCGCAGCCGGAGCCGTCATCATCGGTAAGACGCGGTGCCCCGAACTGTCGCTGTGGGGAACGTCGGACGACGTCAACGGTACGGCCGTGAGTCCCTGGGATCCCACGCGCACGGCCGGCGGCTCCTCGGGCGGATCCGCGGCAGCGGTCAGTGCCGGCATCGTTCCGATCGCCCTGGCCTCCGACGGACTCG
>JBDNIX010000020.1:0-6282 GCA_041688045.1 Nitriliruptoraceae bacterium | reverse complement strand
TCCGCTCGGCTGCCTGGGAGACTCGGGACCTCGCCTGGGAGCACATGGTGAAGGTCGCCAAGGAGCTCGGGCCCAACCCAGATCTCGCGGCACTCTCCGACGACGATCTCGATCGCCGGGTCCGGGTGCAGGCGGCGGAGTTGGCACCGAGGACTGATCCCCACCGGCTACGCCCTGACGGATGGCCCGGCCCCGGCTATGCCAACTCGATCTGGCCGTGGCCGTCCTCGACCAGGAGCTTCGGCTCGTCCTGCCACCCGAGGTCGCCGCCGCCTGAAGCGTTTCCGAAGTACGTCAGGCGGTCCTTGGCTGCGACGGGCCGGGGAGCCACCGACATCGGAGGAATCGGATCGCCATCAGCGCGGTCGGGTGGGCACGATCTATACTGACGACATGCCGAGCCTCGAGTGGTCGTGAGGATCTCATCGAGAACAAGCAAGCGACTGCTCGTCCACAGGACCTGGCCGACATCGCCGCCCTCGAGTCATAGTCCGCCTTCGCGCGAGGTGCTACGGAAGCGCTGGCGGGAGGACCGATCAGTCTCCCGACGCAGCGAGTAAGACGTCGCGTACCCGTCTGACGTAGGCACCGAAGTCTTCGCGGGCGATCGGGGTAGCATTCGCCACCAAGTCAAGGTCGATCTGGCCGTACTCGTGCGTCAAGATGTTGCGCATCCCGGCGGCCAGGCCCAGACGGGTCGCCAACTCGACCGGCACGATGCCGACCTCGGCCATCCGGGTGAAGCTCTCGCGATAGCTCGAAGGTCGCCGGTGTCCGTACCCGCGCAGGAGTAGCGCGTTCAACCCGACCGCGATATCGACCAGCTGCGTCAGGATCCGCTCGATCACGTGGCGCCGATCCCTGTCGCCGCGTAGGTCGTCCGCGGACGGCGAACCCTGGCGGTCGAGATCGGCTAGCAGATCAGCCAGCATGGCGAGCTTCTCCTGGCAGGCGGCGACGTCCAGAGCCGGAGGCGTCATGCGTCGATCGATCGCAGCGCGTCCTCGCGCATGGAGGCCGTTTCCAGGTAGAGGGCCTCTGCGGCAGCGGCAGCCATGGCGTAGGCCGTCGGTTCGCTCTCGTAGCGCGCTTCCCCTTCGGCGATGGACCGCATCCGTGCCGTCTCGGACGCCCGTGACGCATCGACGATGTCGATCGCGTCCGTGCCGAGACGTGCGGCAAGCGACGCCAGCAACCCTAGGACGTCGTGGTCGGCTCCTGGTTCGAAGATGACGCCGATGTCGAGGTCGCGCGGCTCGGGTTCATCCGAAATCGCGCTGCCGAACACCGTCAGGACCCGGACCGCATGGCGGCGACACAGACGATCAAGCTCCGCGTCGGACAGGGACCGGAGCTGCTCCAGGGCGTCGTGCACGTCGCGCATGATGGTCGCAAACTACCAGTGGCTGGTCCGGCAGCGTCGTCGGAGGCCGTCATCAGGCGCCGCCGGCGGCCGAACAGACCACGATCCGACAAGGCGGTGAGCGCGCCCCACGGCATCACGAACGCGCGCTCAGCGTGACACCCGTTGTTCTACCGCTCAGGTGGTGGGGTGAGCTCGATCACGGCGCGGGAAGGGGTGGCCGGCTGCGTTGGACCGGCGCTGTGGACGGGTGACCGGCGCCGGTCGACACGCCCTCGCGCCCGGGACGGCCCCGGGCGGGGCCGCAGGAGGCGTTGGATGAGGGTCGAGCGCGACCTCGACGTTGCTGATGTGGGGTGATGTTGCCGTTGTTGGTGGAGCGCCGAAAAGAATGACATCGATGTCATTCCTCAAGCAATGGTGCTCGAGCGCCGAATGTGGTGTTGACTGCCCCTTGTTGGGCGTGTTACTGATGCACCTACCTGAGGACGAAGAACCGGCTGTCGGGGCTGCTGAAGGTGCCGGCCGGGGTTCGCGAGGCGACGTGAGAGGCGACGATGGCTGGGGCGCGAAACGGAGCGGACAGCGGTGCGCCCACACTCTTGACCGTCGCCGAGGTCGCTGACGTACTTCGCGTCAGCACGATGACCGTCTATCGTCTCATCAAATCAGGGGAGATGGCGGCGATACGCGTGGGGAAGAGCTACCGGATCGCTGACAACGTGCTGCAGAGCTACCTCACCTCCGGTGAGGTACGTATCGACGATGTGAACGGCTGACCCGTGGCTAGTGGAGCAGTGGGGATCGACATCGGGTCACGGACCATCACCGTGGCCGAGCTGAAGGGTGGGCGGGGGCGTGCATCCATCACCAACTTCGGGGGGTTGGAGCTTCCGGGCGAGAGCGTGCGCGAAGGGGAGGTCCTCGACGTCCCCGGTACCGCCGCGGCGATCCGGGAGTTGATGGGGTCGGCCGGGATCAAGATGAAGAAGGTCTGGCTCGGCGTCGCCAACCAGCGAGTCGTCGTGCGCCAGGTGGACCTGCCGTGGGTCGAGGAGAAGGAACTCAAAGCCTCCCTGCGTTATCAGGTTCAGGACTTCATCCCCATCCCGGTCGAAGAAGCCGAATTGGATGTCCACATCGTTGATGAGTACGTCAACGACCAAGGTGAACGCTTCCGACGGATGCTTCTCGTTGCCGCGCATCGCGACACCGTACAAGCGCACGTCGAGGTGGCCAGGCGGGCCGGGTTGAAGCCGATCGGGATCGACCTCAACTCGTTCGCGGTGCTGCGGGCGATGGGATCGACGTCCTCGATGGAACCGGGTGACGAGGTGCTGGTGGACATCGGCGCGGACGTCACCAACATCATCGTGCATCGTGCCGGCCAGCCGACGTTCGTCCGCATCCTGGTGATGGGGGGCGACGACATCACGGATGCCCTGGAGACCGGACTCAGCGTCACTCGCGACGAAGCCGAGGCCGCCAAGAGGGGGGTCATGGTCGGGGCTGACGGCGACGTCACCTCCCGGATCGTCACCGAGCGCGCCGACAACTTCATCGACGAGATCCGTAGCTCGCTCGATTACTTCCAGGCACAGACAGGTGATGTCCAACTGGCATCGGTGGTGCTGACCGGTGGCGGCGCCTCGTTGAACGGATTGGCCCACCGACTCGCTACCTCGCTTCGGCTGCCGGTGGAGACGGGCAACCCGTTCCCACGGTTCGACGTGAAGAACTCCGTCTACGGCGAGGATGACCTGGCGAAAGTAGGGCCGAGTATGACGACGGCGGTCGGCCTGGCCATGGGAGGTCTGGAGTGACGGCCAAGGTCAATCTCCTTCCGCAGACGACCCGTGATGAGGGACGGCAGAGCACGCAGCGCATCGTGGCGCTGGGCCTGATCGTGCTTGTCATCGCGGGGCTGGGCGTCGCGGCATGGCTGCAACGTGGGACGCTGTCCGACGCCGAGGACGACTTGCAGGTTGCTCAGGCGGAATTGGCCGAGGCACAGGCTGCCGTGGCTGCACTGTCGATGCCCGCCGACCTCGAGCAGCGGCTGGACACGGATCGCCAACTGATCACGCAGGCTCTAGGTGAGCAGGTCAGCGTGGCGGGCATTCTGCAGGACGTCGCGATGGTGATCCCTCCTGGTTCCGACATCGGGACCCTGTCGATCACGCTGCCCCCGGCGGAGCCCGTAGCCGAAGGCGAGGAAGCTCCTCCACCGATCACCAATGTGGGGAGCCTGATCGCCACAGGTGAGAGCCTCGAGAACATCGCCCCCGGCATCGAACGTCTGATGCTGCAGTTCGAGCGCCCCGCTGGTTTCCGCGACGTCTTCGTCACCTCAGCGGCGACGGACGACGAGGACATCACCAGCTACAACCTTGAACTGCAGATGGGTCCGGAGCATCGAACCGAACGCTATGTCGACGGTGTCCCGGAGGTCGCCCGATGAGCCGCGTTGGATGGTTGTTGACGGCCCTGCTGGCCTTGCTGCTGGTCATTCTGTGGTGGTTTCTGCTGTGGTCACCGACGTCGGACGAGATTGCGCAGGTCCGGGCCGACACGGAAAGCACGCAGGCGTTGTCGGTCCAACAGCGGCAGCAGGAGACCGAACTGCGTGAGATCCGGCAGAATGCACCGGAGATCGAAGTCGAACTCAACGCAGGTCAGGTCATCGTGCCGGAGGGCCCGGCGCTGCCCGCGCTGTTCCGTCAGCTGCAGCAGGCTGCCGATGACTCCGGTGTCCGGCTGGTGTCCGCGGCCCCGGGACGACCGACCGAGGTTGCTGAGGCGCCTGGCGGGTTGACACGGATGCAGGTCAACTTCGAAGCCGAGGGCACGTACTTTCAACTCGTCGACATGTCGCGACGACTAGAGGATCCGGCCATTACCGGCCGTGGGCTCTTGTGGCGGAACGTGGAGATCAGTGTCGGCGAGTACCCGACGTTGACTGCGTCCATGGGGGCCGAGGTGTTCTCACGTGTCGACCCGCAAGCCCTGGTGCCCGCAGAAGAGATCGAGGGGGAAACCGGCGAGCCCGTGACTCCCGAAACCGGCGAAGAGTCCGACGATCCGGAAGCGCCCGAATCCGAGGAACGCGGCAATGAAGAAGAGGTCCTGTGATGAGTGCTGCGCACCGCATCAAGAGTCGGCCGGGTTCGTCACCCACCGTCATCATCCTGATCGCTCTGGTCCTGGCCGCAGCCGTCGGCGGAGCCGTGTTCGCTCTGGATGCACGAGGCGATCGCGCATCGGCGGTCAGCGCAGATGGCGAACTGTTGGCGCAAGGTGAGTCAGAGGACGCCGTCGAAGGCGAAGAAGTCCCGGAACTGACCCTCGACGAGCTGCCAGATGTGACCTACGAACTGGTGATCAGCCGCGACCCCTTCGACGCCGTGCGCCCGGAGCCGGAAGAGAACGGCTCTAGTGGTGATGGCGGGACCAACGGTGACGGTGGCGCAAGTGGCAACGACGGCACGAATGGTGACGGCGGGACGAACGGTGACGGCGGGACGAACGGCAATGGCAACGGGTCGGGTGATCCCGGGTCACCGCCGCCTCCGCCGCAAGCCGGCCAACCCTGTGAGCCAGACGGGGATGTGATCGATTGCGAAGGCAAGCGGCTGCGTGTCCTGAGTGCCGATGATCGCGGCGCACGCGTTCAGCTGGGTGATGTCGTCTACGAGCCGCTCGTCGGACAGTCGTTTGGCCAGGACTTCGTGCTGAACGGGGTCCGTGCCGGCTGCACCTCCATCACCTACGACAGCCGACAGACCTTCCAGGCCTGTCCGGTCGGATCGTCAGTCAAGTAGTCCCTCGTGGATGCCGACAATCTCCAAGAAGGTCGGTGCCGAGGGGCGGGACATCCGGTTCCACTCCTGCCGGCGCCAGGTCACTTGCCCATGAAACCGATTCGACGGAACGAGGCGCAGCATCCTCGTCAGGTCGGGGGACATGGTGCACAGGGCACGGGGAGCGGATCATGAGGCCAGGGCGGCGGGGTTTCGAGGATGGGGTCAGCCTCGTCGAACTCATGGTGGCCGTGGCGATCCTCGGTATCCTGCTGACGGGCTTGTCGCGGACGATCGTCAGCGCGCTGGATCTCTCGCGCAACAACGCCCACCGCGTCGTCGCGAGCAACCTTGCCGCGGGAGCGATCGATGAGCTTCGAGCGCTGCCTTTCAGTGACCTGGAAGACCTGGCGGACACGGACCCTGATCCCACGTGGACCGAGGAGGTCGACGGACGTGACTTCACCCTGACCCGGTCGATCTACTGGAGCAGCAATCTCGCCGATGCGGGAGCATGCCTGGGATCGATCGGTCCCGCGGACGAGAACATCCTGCGGCTGAGTATCGAGGCCACCTGGCGTCGCGCGTTGGGTGAGGGCACCGTCACGACGGAAACTGCGGTCTCCCCGCCGTTGTCACCCGACTCGTCGGACAGCGGGACGATTGCCGTTTTCGTTGCCGACCATCAGAGTCCGCCCGTGGGGGTGCAGAACGTCCAGGTCGTACTGACCGGTCCGGATCCGAGCACCGTCACGGCTACGGAGATGACTGACGCGAACGGCTGCGCGGTGTTCCAGGGCCTGCCGCGCGGCGACTACGAAGCGTCGCTGTCACGCAGCGGCACGACGTACGACTTCATCGACATCGATCAGCGGGTTTCACCCGATGTCACCTCAATCATCGGGACCGCGCCGCGGATCTGGGCGAACCTCGAGTTCCGGTTCAGCGAAGCGGGTGCTTTGACCGCTCAGCCAGCTGGCTGGGCAGCCGGTTCCGAGCTTCCCAGCGATCCGCTTCCCTGGTACGCAAACAACGAACGTGAAGGTTCGCCCTACGAGTTCGCGTCGACGGCCAGTCCAGGTTTGCTCTTTCCCGGGCTGTACGAACTGGGCGTCGGGG
>JBDNIX010000201.1:0-5557 GCA_041688045.1 Nitriliruptoraceae bacterium | reverse complement strand
TTCCAGCGGGCCCAGCAGGGCCTCCAAGGGTTCATTTCGACGTGTCATTCCGCATCCTCCGCGCCGCGAAGCTCCCTCGACCCGCAGGCACGGGGTCAGCCTACACGCCCGCGCGCCGATTGCGCGCGGATCCACGTCGCGAACCAGGGCTCGCTCCGTGTCCTCGCCCGTGGGACCCTCGACCTACGCTTCCGGCATGGTGCCCGACGACGACCTGATCATCCACACGTCCCTGCGTGGCTGGTTCAGCGCCGCGATCAGCCCAACGGTTCTGCTGACCGTGGGCGCTGCCGCCATGGCGGGCGCGGGACCCCGTCCGTTGCCCCTCGTCTTGGTGGCGACCGGCAGCGTCCTTGCGCTGATCGTCGCCGCTGATCTACCCCGGCACACCCGCTTCAGCCGTGACGGGATCACACGAGTCTGCCTGTTGCGCAGGCAGCACCTGCCGTGGGAGCGCGTGGTGGCGATCGAACGGACCCGTCCCAACCTGACGACGTTCGTGCACAACATCACGGAGGCCGACCGGGAGGCCTGCCGGGTCTCAGGAGGCCTGATCGCCCGGGGCGCCGGGCCGAAACGCTGGCTGCTGACGGACAATCTGGAGAGTCGCGCCGAACACGACGCACTGGCCGAGTTGCTACACCGCCACGACATCGCGGCCCCACTCCGGGCGTCCCGGCCCCACGCAACAGCACCACCCACGCATCTGTACCGCCGACGTAAACCTCACTGACCGGACGCGATACGCCCGCTCCTAGGCGACACCGCCAGGCGACACCACCCCAGGCGACACTGGCCGCGGTCAGATGCTCGGGAGATCCACGTGGTCGGTGTTGCCGGCGATCTGCACCGATCGTCCGAGTTCCTGAACGCGGCCGAGCAGGGTCTCCCCCGCTTCGAGGGCGTAGTGACACGCCCCAAAGTGCCCCGGAGTCAACTCACGCAGCTCCGGGACCTCGGTACGGCACCGGTCCTGCGCAATCGGGCACCGGGTGTGGAATCGGCAGCCCGCGGGCGGGTTGGACGGGGAGGGCAGATCGCCTTCCAGAATGATTCGCTCTCGCTGCTTCTCACGCTGCGGGTCGGCGACCGGCACGGCGGACAACAGGGCGTGCGTGTAGGGATGCGCAGGCGCATCGTAGAGCACGTCGCTGTCGGCGATCTCGGCGACGTGGCCGAGGTACATCACCGCCACACGGTCCGAAATGTGGCGCACCACGGACAGGTCGTGGGCGACGAACAGGTAGGTGAGCGCGAACTCCTCCTGCAGATCCTCCAGCAGGTTGATCACCTGTGCCTGGACGGACACGTCCAGCGCGGACACCGGTTCATCGAGGATGATCACGTCCGGACTCAAGGCCAGCGCGCGGGCGATCCCAATGCGCTGGCGTTGCCCACCGGAGAACTCGTGGGGATAGCGGTTGCCGTGCTCGGGCGACAGACCGACCGCGTCCAGGAGCTCGGCGACTCGAGCACGCGCCTCCTTGCGGTCCGTGCCGTGGATGATCAATGGCTCGGACACCGTGTCCCGGACCGGCAGCCGAGGGTTCAAGGAGGCGAAGGGGTCCTGGAACACCATCTGCAGGTGCCGACGAAGCTCGCGCATACGGGGACCGGAAGCGGCGCTGACGTCCTCGCCGCGATACCGGATGGTGCCGGACGTGGGTTCGTGGAGCCGTAGGATCGTGCGGCCGAGCGTGGTCTTGCCGCACCCCGATTCCCCCACGATGCCCAGCGTTTCACGCTCGGCGACCTGCAGCGTGACGCCGTCGACGGCGTGGACGCGGCCCACCTCACGACGAAAGACGCCGGCCCGGATCGGGAAGTGCTTGACGAGATCGACGATTTCAAGCACCGGACCGTCGGTCGTTCGCGGGGACGACGGATCGCTCATGCCGATCGCTCCACCGGACCACTGAGGTCCAACTCGGGAAGATCGGCTGCGAAATGACAGCGGCTGTGATGGATGCCGGCCTCATCGAGTGGCAACAGTTCCGGTTCCTCGAAGCACTCGTCCGCCGCATGGGGACAACGTGGGCGGAAGACGCAGCCCTTCGGCGGCGAGATCGCCGACGGCGGAGAGCCGGGGATCGGTTGAAGCCGTGCATCGGTCCGTGCAGCAGCGGTCGGAATCGATGTCATCAAGCCCCGGGTGTAGGGGTTGCGGGAGCGGTAGAAGATGGTGTCCGTATCCGCGGTTTCGAACAGGCGCCCGCCGTACATGACCTGCACACGATCGGCGACGCCCGCCACCAGGCCGAGGTCGTGGGTGATCAGGATCATCGCGGCACCCGTGGCCTCCTGCGCCCGCTTCATGACCTCCAGTACCTGCGCCTGGATCGTCACGTCCAGCGCGGTGGTCGGCTCATCGGCGATCAGCAGTTTGGGCTCGTTGGCGATGGCCATGGCGATCATCGCCCGCTGGCGCATCCCCCCGGAGAATTCGTGCGGGTAGTTGTCGATCCGCTGCCGGGGCTGGGGGATGCCGACGAGGGCCAGGAGATCGACGGCCCGGTCACGGGCGGCCTTCTTGGACACCGTTGGATTGTGGATCCGGATGCCCTCGATGAGCTGGTTTGCGATGCTGAACACCGGGTTCAGCGCCGTCATGGGATCCTGGAAGACCATGGCGATGTCATTGCCCTGCAGCTTGCGCATCTGGCTGACGGACAGGCCCAACAGGTCGCGACCATCGAAGTCGATATGGCCGCCGATCTGCGCATAGCTCGGCAGCAGGCGCATGATGGCCATCGCGGCGACAGATTTGCCCGAACCGGACTCGCCCACAACGGCGAGCGTCTCGCCCGGTACCACCTCGAAGGTGATTCCGGTCACCGCCCGAACGAGCCCGTCGTCGGTCTTGAACGCAACGGATAGATCGCGCACCGTCAAGAGCGGGGTCTGAGACATCGGTCAGCTCTTCCGTGCGGTCGGGTCAAGGGCATCGCGCAAACCATCGCCGAGGAAGTTCACACACAGGGTGATCGCGACGATGAATCCTCCCGGGATCAGGACCGCAGACGGTTTGGTGTCAATCTGGCCCTTGGCCTTCTCGATGAGATTGCCCAGCGTCGGCGTCGGGTCCTGCACACCCACGCTGAGGAACGACAGGGTCGATTCGAGGATGATCGCCACGCCCACCAGCAACGTGGCGTTGACCACGATCGGGCCGAACGTATTGGGCAGGATGTGCCGGAACATGATGCGCGGGGCGCGAGCGCCTGCGGCTTTGGCCGCAAGCACGAACTCCTGCTCCTTGTACTGCAGGAACAGGCCGCGCACGATTCTGGCGATCGCGGGCCACAACAGCAGCGCCAGCATCAGGGCGATGCCGTTGGGTGTCGCGCCGTACCGCACGCCGACAACCAACAGGATCACCAGGGTCGGAACGATCAGGAACAGGTTGATCACCTGGTTGAGCAGCGTGTCGAGGAGTCCTCCGAAGTACCCGGAGACGGCACCGACCAGGGTCCCGATCGCCGTGGTGAGCAGGGACACGAACAGCGCGATGCGCAGGGAGAAGCGCCCGCCTTGGAACGTCCGCACGAGGATGTCACGACCGATGGTGTCGGTCCCGAACGGGTGCGCCACGTTGGGCCCCTGGTTGAGCGCCGTGAAGTCCTGATCGGCGAATCCATACGGGGACAGAATCGGTCCCAAGATGAACGCGATCGTCAGGAGCACCAATAGCACCGCGGCGGCCACGGCGAGGTGGTGGCGACGGAATCGGTCCCACGTCTGACGGCCGAAACTGCGGGACGCACCGATGCCTTCGAGCTCATCGAGGAGGTGCGCCTCCTCCGGCACCTCGTTGCCGAGCGCACCGCCGCTCACCGGCACATCGGTGGAGCTACTACGGGCCGGCGGCGGGGTCTCACTCATAGCGGATCCGGGGGTCGAGCACACCGTAGAGCAGGTCGGCGACGAGATTGAAGAAGACCACCAGCGCGGCGATGAACACCACGACGCCCATGGTCAGGTTCAAGTCCTGCTGGAAAATGCCGTCCAGAAGTAGGCGCCCGAGCCCCGGCCACGCGAAGATGGTTTCGGTGACTACGGCACCCCCCAGCAGCAGCGCGAAGTCGATCGCCCAGATGGTGACGAGCGGGATGAGCGCGTTGCGCAGGCCGTGCTTGAGGATCACCGTGCGGCGAGGCAGACCCTTCGCGCGGGCCGTCCGGATGTAATCGGAGTTGATGACCTCCAACATCGCGGCACGTTGGAACCTCGATTCAGCTGCCGTGATCACGAGCCACAGCGTGATGATCGGCAGGACGTGTGCCCGGATCATGTCAAGCCAACCGTCCGAGGCGACGGTTCTCATGCCCTGGGTGAAGAACGGTCTCACGCCGAACCAGTCGAAGAACCAGATGCCGAAGACGACCTGGAGCAGCAGGCCGAAGACGAAGGTTGGTAGCGAAATCCCCAGAAAGGAGAATCCCGTGACGGCGTAGTCCAGCTTCGAATACTGATTGACCGCCGAATAGACGCCGAGGGTCACCGCCGTGATGGCGATGAAGATGAAGGCCGGAACCGCCAGGCGAGCGGTGTTCTTGGCGCGCTGCCAGACCAGATCGAAAGTCTGCTGGTTGCCCTGCGAGGGCGATGGCCCCATGTCGCCCTGCACCGCATCGACGAGCCAGTTGCCGTATCGCTGCGGGATGGGCTCGTCGAGGCTGTACAGCTCGATGATGCGGTCGTACGCCGCCTGATCGACGTCGAGTTGCGCAAGACGCGCCAGGGGATCGCCCGAGATCGCCGTCAGCCAGAAGACCAGGAAGGTGCCGATCAGCAGCAGCGGGATCGTGGTCAGCACGCGACGTGCGACATAGGCGAACAACGGCGCCCACTCCCCGTCTGCCCCGCTGGGGCTGACGATCAACGCACCCCGACCGGGGCGCGTGGAGGTTAGCAAGCGCATGCGCGCTCGGAAGGCAAGCCGTGACGTCTTGCGCTGCACACGCGCCCACGATTGACATCTCGACATCATGACACGTTCGGTGTGATGAAGGCTTGCGGGGACCGCACAGCCGACCGCGGCCGCGGCGGGTGCGACGACCGGTGACGTCCGTTGAAGCGAACCGACGTCTGGAGGGTCGTTTCACGTCAGAGCCGCAATCGCTGCTCGTCGAATGAAGCGAGCCGACCGGTGGACGGTCACTTCACTGCAATGGCCGCGGCCAGACGGCGAGACGGCGAGGTAGACGGCGGGCCACGGACAGCGGTGAGGGGGCCCGCAAGCGGGCCCCCTCACCAGTTCGAACGTCAGTCGGTCAGCCTGCGGGCAGGTAGTCGACGACGTTAACGAGCGGACCGGCCGAGTTGGCGTCCGGGGCAACGGCACCCTCCATGAGGCTGACGTTGCTGTAGGCGAAGAACGACGGCTTCTGGGTGATCGGCAGGACCACCAGGCCGTTGTCATCGATGTTGCGAGTGGTGACGTACGAGCTGAGCTCGTTGTAGCAGTCAGCGCGTTCGTCCTCGTCCACCGTGGCGTCGCACGTGTCCGCCAGCGCGTCGAACTCCTCGTTGGCGTAGCCGTACGGGTTGTTCGCTG
>JBDNIX010000200.1:0-10411 GCA_041688045.1 Nitriliruptoraceae bacterium | reverse complement strand
TGGCTGATGGTGCCGACGTAGAGGTCGGGCGGGCACCCGAAGCTGTAGGGGTTCGGCATGATCACGTCCGGGTCGTCACCGCCCCAGATCTCGCGTCGAGCCGGGACCACGACGAGTTCGATCCCCGTACCGTCGGCGATCACCACGCGGTCCGGGTCGCCTGAGCGCACCTCGACCACCTCGGCGCCGGCGAAGTGTTGCGGGTCGATGGTGGAGTTGCCGACCGCCTCGGCATGGTCGGCGCAGATCGCCTCGCTGGCTTCGAACAGGTCGATGGCCGCTTCGCCCAGATCGTCTTCCGGGACATCCTCCGTGTCCGCCTGGTCGGCGTCAGCCGGCTCCTCGGGCTCAACCACGTCAACCGGCTCCTCAGGCTCAGCAACATCAGACGGCTCCTCAGGCTCAACAACGTCAGACGGCTCCGGTTCATCGAGATCGGTGCCATCATCGGTCCCGCCATCTCGCAGGCCGACGACCAGCACCGCGGCGACGACGCCGACCACGCCGACGATCGAAAGGATGACCAGCGCGGTACGCATCAGTTCAACTCCATGGCGGCGGCAGCAGCGTCAAGGTCGGCGGGGATCGTGATGGGTTCCGCCGCGCCCGAGATGGCCCACTCCGGGTCCTTGAGGCCGTGGCCGGTCAACACGCACACGACGAGCTGACCCCGATCGAGCTCACCCGCATCGCGCAACTGCAGGAGGCCGGCAATCGATGCCGCCGAGGCCATCTCCGCGAAGCCCCCGTGGCGCGCGACCAGCCGGAAGGCGGCCATGATCTCGCGGTCCGTCACGGACCGGATCGATCCCTCGGACTCTTCGGCGGCGGCGACCGCGGAGTCCCACGACGCCGGGTTCCCGATACGGATCGCCGTAGCGATCGTCTGTGGCTTCTCGACGGGATGTCCCATGACGATGGGAGCCGCGCCCGCGGCCTGGTAGCCGCGCATGACCGGCAGATTGCCCGTGAGCCCGTCAGCGGCATACTCGCGATAGCCGCGCCAGTACGCGGTGATGTTGCCCGCGTTGCCGACCGGCATGATGTGGGTGTCTGGTGCCCGACCCAACTGATCGACGATCTCCCAGGCCCCCGTGCGCTGCCCGTCGATCCGATACGGGTTGACGGAGTTGACCAGTTCGACCGGGTACGTCTCGGCCAGCTGCCGGCAGATCGTCAGCGCCTGGTCGAAGTTGCCATCGATCTGGATCACCTTGGCGCCGTGCACCAGCGCCTGCGCCAGCTTGCCGAGTGCGATCTTCCCGGCCGGCACGATCACGCCGGCCGTCATCCCCGCCTTCGCGGCATAGGCAGCGGCGGCCGCGGAGGTGTTCCCCGTCGAGGCGCAGATGACGGCCTCGGCACCAGCCTCCTTGGCCTTGGTTATGGCCATGGTCATTCCGCGGTCCTTGAAGGAACCCGTGGGGTTGGACCCGTCGAACTTGATGTGGACGTCGCAGCCGGTGATCTCCGACAGGTGCTCGGAGTGGATGAGCGGCGTGCCACCTTCCCGCAACGTCACGATCGGCGTCGTGTCCGACACGGGCATGCGATCCCGGTACTCCTCGATGATCCCACGCCAGACGTGCGTGCCGGTGGCGGACCCGGCGGCCGCTGCCGGTGTGGTCATGGTCGCTCCTCGCATCGGCGCGTCATTCGAAGATCTCGTCCTCGACCCGCAGGACGCTGGCGACACTCCTGACCGAGGCAACGTTCGCCAACGCATCCACGGTCGCCTGCAGGTCGTCCTCGCGTGCCCGGTGCGTGATCAGCACCAGACGGGCGCAATCGTCGCTGTCCTCCTGCCACACCTGCGCGATGGAAACATGGTGGTGACCGAATGTCTGCGCTACCTCGGCCAGGACCCCGATCCGGTCCTCGACCTCCAACAGGACGTAGAACTGGGTGGACATCTCACCGATCGGCCGGATCGGCTTGGCGCGGTGCTGGGACTCCGCCGCCCCGCGCGCCGTCTGCAGGAGGTTGCGTGCCACGTCGATCACGTCGCCGACGATCGCCGAGCCCGTCGGCAGCGCACCGGCGCCGCGGCCGTAGAACATCAACTCACCGGCGGCTTCTGCCTCGACGTAGATGGCGTTGTAGGCGTCACGCACGCTGGCGAGCGGGTGGTCCTTGGGCAGGAACGCCGGATGCACCCGGACGGCCACCTGATCGTCGGTTTCACTGGCGATCCCGATCAGCTTGATGACGTAGCCCAACCGGTCGGCGACCCGCATGTCCGTGGCGGTGACGGCTTCGATGCCCTCGCGGAAGACGTCATCGCCGTGGACCGCCGTGTCGAAGGCCAATGAGGCGAGGATCGCGCACTTGGACGCGGCATCGTGGCCACCCACGTCCGCCGTCGGATCGGCTTCCGCATATCCGAGCGCCTGCGCATCGGCCAGCACGTCCGCGTAGGCGGCCCCCTCCTCGGCCATGCGTGACAGGATGTAGTTGGTGGTGCCGTTGAGGATGCCGATGACCCGCGTCACCCGGTCACCGGCCAACGACTCCTTGAGGGGCTTGATGATCGGGATCGCCCCGGCCACCGCGGCCTCGTAGGACAGGTCGACGCCCGCCGCGAGAGCTGCGGCGTACAACTCCGGGCCCTGCTGCGCGACCAACTCCTTGTTGGCGGTCACGACCGGCTTGCCGAGCTGGAGCGCCCGGCGGATCAGGCCGTTCGCGGGTTCGATCCCGCCCATCACCTCGACGACCACGTCGACGTCGTCGGCCTCGACGACCTCGGCCGGATCGTCGGTGTAGACGCTGACGTCCAGCGGCAGGTCGCGGGCCTTGGTCAGGTCGCGCACCGCAACTCGCGTCACCTCGAGTTTGGCGCCGGTCCGCGCGGTGATGTCATCGGCCTCACGCGCAAGGATCGTCACGACACCGCCACCGACGGTGCCGCAGCCAAGCAATCCGATCCGGATGACACGATCCACCGACGTTCCTTGCAGAGAGTCAGGTCTGCCAGATGTCGAGCGAGACTATCGACCTCAGGTGGCCGCTCCCTGCCGCATCGCGGCCCAGACCGTTGCATGCGGCCGGAATCCCAGCCGTCGATACAGCACGTCCGCGCGGGACCCGGGATCGGCGCCGATACCGAACCGGGCATCTCCCTGCACCTCGAGGTGGTGGACGATGGCCCGATGCGTCAGGGCGGACGCGATCCCTCTGCGACGGTGGACGGGATGCACGACGACATCCTCGATGGCGGCAAGTCCCTGCCGGTCGTGCAGCAGGGTCAGCCGACCGACCGGGCCACCCTGGCGCATCGCCACCCATACCTGGCACCGGCCGGCCGTGGTCAGTTCGCGCTGGACGTCCACGGACCAGTCCGTGAACTCCTGGTCGACGTCTCGCCAGTCGTCGGGCGTCTCCCCGTCGCTGTAGCGGTACAGGACCGTCGCGGCATGCCAACGGCGGTCGACGGCACCGCCGGGAACCGCCGACGGGGCCTCGACCGGGATCAGCTCTGCAGCCGGTGCGCCCGCCGGCGCCGTAAGGGTGTCCAGGAGCAGAATGGTCACCGGGCTCAGCGACAAGCCGAGGTCTTCGCAGGCCGCCACCAGGTCCGCGTCGGGCGTGGGCGGCACCGGCGGGGTATCCGCCGCAAGGGGCTGCTCCCAGCGCACCTGCACGTGCGGGGCGCCCAGGACCCCGATGGTGTCACGGAACCGCTCGATCCATCCCGGGAGATCCTCCGGAGCGGGCGGCTCGAGCAGATCGATGGTGTTGCCGTCCCAGAAGTCGGACCGTGAGGGTGTCCGCACGGTCACGTGATCGCGGGCGTACGTCGTCAGCGTCCGCCCGGAGAGGCCCAACCGGCAGATGGCCAGTCCCAACCGGTCATCGACTCGCGACACACGCGCCGTGCCGGCCGTCATCGCAACGGTACGTCCCGGCGCACCAGATCGTCCATCGTCTCGCGACGGATGAGCGGGCGCACCTGGCCGTCGCGCACCAGCACTGCGGCCGGCCGGGGCAGACGGTTGTAGTTGGACGCCATCGACTCCGTGTAGGCGCCGGTGGCCGCCACCGCCAACAGGTCGCCGACCTCGATGTCACTCGGCAGGGGCGCATGTTCGCGCACGAGGTCACCGGATTCGCAGTGCTTACCGACCACGGTGACCGCCAACGGATCGGCGTCACTGAGACGTCCCGCGATCTGGACCTCGTGCTCGGCGTCGTACAGCGCGGGTCGGATGTTGTCGCTCATCCCGCCGTCGACGCTGACCCAGGTGGTCAGCCCGGGCAGGACCTTGACGGTTCCCACCTCGTACAGGGTGATCGTGGACGGCCCGACGATGGCTCGCCCGGGTTCCACGATCAGCCGGGGCTGCGGATAGTCCAGCGCGGCGCACCGATCGGCGACCGACTCCAGCACCGACTTGCCGTACCGGGCGACCTCCACCGGATGGTCCTCGTGCGTGTAGCGGATGCCCATCCCCCCGCCGAGGTTCAACTCGGCCAGGGCGATGCCGTGCTCGTCCCGCCAGCGCGCCAGCAGGTCGAGCGTCACCTCGACGTTGGCGATGAAGGGGTCGGTCCCGAAGATCTGCGAGCCGATGTGTGCATGGATCCCGAGCACCTCGAGGTGGCGCAGTCTCATCGCCCGGAGCAGCGCGTCGTCGGCCAGCCCGAGCGACAGCGTGAAGCCGAACTTGGCGTCGTCATGACCCGTGCGGACGTATTCGTGCGTGTGGGCGTCGATGCCCGGAGTGATCCGCAGCCACACCCGAGCGACGACGTCACGTGCCGCAGCCAGTCGCTCAAGTCGCTCGAGTTCGTCGAACGAGTCCACCACGATCCGCCCGACCCCCACCTCCAGCGCCTTGTCGAGTTCAACCTCGGATTTGTTGTTGCCGTGGAAGATCAGTCGGTCGGGGTCGATACCCGCGACCAATGCGGTGTGCAGTTCCCCGCCGGAGGCCACGTCGATCAGCAGGCCCTCGTCGTCGACGAGCTGCAACACGCCGACCGTGCACCACGCTTTGGAGGCATACGCGACCTCCACGCCGGGAAAGCCCTCGCGGTACCGACGACAGCGTTCGCGCAGATCGGTCTCGTCGACGACCCACAGCGGCGTCATGTGGTCCGCCGCCAGATCCGTGACGCGCACGCCACCCACGGTCAGGACACCGTCGACATCACGGTCGGCGGTGTAGGGCCAAGGTCCCGGCATGGTCACATCCGCTCCGGTGCAGAGACGCGCAACAGCGCGAGGGCGTTCGCCAACACCTGTTTGGCGGCCACGGCCAACCAATACCGCGACCGACCCAGAGCATCCAGGGCGTCCTGCTCGGCCGGCGAGCGGTCCGGATCCTCAGGCGCCAAGACGCGGCACTCGGTGTAGAAGCGGTGAAACGTACCGGCCAGTTCCTCGGCATAGCGGGCGAGCCGTTGCGTCGCGCGCAGTTCGGCGGCCTCGGCCACGGTCAGCGGCAGCCCCGCCAGGGCACTCAGCAGGTCGAGTTCCGCCGGATGCTGCAGCAGCGACAGATCCGCGCCGTCCTCCGAACCGTGGTCGAAGCCCCGGTCGTCCGCCATCCGGATCAGCGAGCTGATCCGGGCGTGGGCGTATTGCACGTAGTAGACGGGGTTCTCCATCGACTGCTGGGCGACGACGGCCAGATCGAAGTCGACCTGCGTGTCCAGACCCTGCCGTAGGAAGTGATAGCGGACGACATCAACCCCGACCTCCTCCACAACTTCATCGAGGTCGATGGTCTCGCCGGCACGCTTGGACATCTGCACGGGCTGACCGTCGCGCAGCAGGTTGACCAGTTGCCCGATGCGGATCTCGACCCGGTCGGGCGGCACCCCCAGGCTGGCCGCGGCCGCCAGCAGACGTCCGACGTAGCCATGGTGGTCGGCACCGAGCAGGTAGTACAGGTGATCCGCGCGCGACCATTTCTCGCGCAGGTAGGCACAGTCGGACGCGAAGTAGGTCGGACGGCCGTCGGAACGGATCAGCACGCGGTCCTTGTCGTCACCGTGATCGGTGGTCCGCAGGAACAGGGCGCCATCATCCTCGTAGGTCTCTCCACGATCGGTCAGTTCCTCGACGGCGGCACCGATCGCCCCGGTGTCGTGCAGTCCACGACGCTCCGAGAACCAGACGTCGTAGTCGACCCCCATGGCATGCAGGACCTGTTCGATGCGTTGGCGCATCGCCTCGACGCCCAGGACCCCGACGGCCGCGCCGATCGCGGGATGTACGCGCGGGTCACCGCCGTGCTCGTCCGCATCCTCGACCAGCTTGCCTGCAGGACCACCGGCGTGCTCGGCGGCGCCGCCCTGCAGCGACACGGCGTCGGAGGGGACCTCGGTGAACAGTGCGTCGCCATGTTCGGTCCGGAGTTGCTCCGCCACCTCGACGATGGCGTAGCCCCGGTAGTGGCCATCGCCCAGCTCCTCGCCCCGGGCGACGAGCACCACCGACTCACCGAACCGGCGGATCTGCTCGCCGGCGTCATTGACGTAGTACTCCCGCACGACCGTGTCGCCGGCGGCTTCGATCAGTGCCGCGATCGCGTCGCCGGTCGCGGCCCACCGACCCGCCCCCACGTGCAGCGGCCCGGTCGGGTTGGCGGAGACGAACTCCACGTTGACTGTTTGGCGATCGGCATCCGGCTTCGTCAGGCGTCCGTAGGAGGTGCCCGCCCTCAGAATGCGTCGCACGAGATCCTGGTGATAGGCGTGGGCCAGGCGGAAGTTGACGAACCCCGGACCGGCGATCGAGACCTCGTCCACGACCTCAGGCACATCGAGGTGGTCCACGATCAGCTGGGCGATCTCGCGGGGGTTGCGCTTGGCCGGCTTCGCGAGACGGAGGGCGGCCGTTGTCGCCCAGTCACCGTGCTCCGGCTGCTTGGGCTTCTCCAAGGCCGCGTCCGCGTCGGGTAGACCAGCGGCGTGCAGGGCAGCGTGGATCCGCGTGGAGAGATCGGCGAGGACGGGGTCGACGGAGGCGGGGCTGGCCATGCGAAATCCGGATCGGTGCGTGGAGCGATGAGCAGTGACGATGCGACGTGGGGGCGAAGCCTACGGCGCAGGAGCAGAGGGCTCTACCAGCTGCTCCACGATGTCGACGAGCTCCAACGGGTCGAACGGCTTGGTCACGTACGCCGCGGCACCGGCGGCCAGCCCCTCTTCCACATCCCGACGCAGGGCACGGGCCGACAGGAGCACGATCGGGATAGCGGCCGTGGCGGGGTCGTCGTGCAGTTGCTGGCACACCTCGAAGCCACTCACCTCCGGCATCATCACGTCCAGCACGATGGCGTCCGGATGGCGGTCCCGCGCCGCCGCCAACGCGTCGGTACCGGTCGTCGTCGTGAGCACCTCGTGGTGCTCCAGCTCGAAGTTCAGGACGACCAGATCCAGAATGACCGGGTCGTCGTCAACGATCAGGATACGAGCCATCGGCGGCCTCCTGGGGCGACGACATGATCAACAGGGGTGCGTGGTACGGTCACGGGCCGTGCCCATCTGGGAGCACTCGCCCCCGTAGCTCAGTGGATAGAGCACTGGCCTCCGGAGCCAGAAGCGTAGGTTCGATTCCTACCGGGGGTACGTCCGGCGATGCCCCGCGTCATCTGCGGGGCATCGCGCATGTTCGCAGACGGCCGGCAGACGGTGCGAGACGTACGCTCCGGGCACGCCCAACGTTCGCGAGGCACGCCATGAGCACACCGATCGACGTGACCGACCGGTCCATCTACCACCGCGCCATCGGAATCGAACACGATCCACTGGCTGGGCCACGTGTCCATCGTGACCACCTGGGCCGCGAGGTCGCACCGGATCTGCTGGCACTGATGGGTGACACGCCTCTGGTCGCCCTCGAGCGGCTGTCCCAGGAGGTCGCGCCGACGGTCGTGGCCAAACTGGAGATGCTGAACCCCGGTGGCAGCGTCAAGGATCGCATCGGCATTTCGATGATCGAGGCCGCGGAGGCCTCCGGCATCCTGAAGCCCGGTGGAACGATCGTGGAGCCGACGTCCGGAAACACCGGAGTCGGGCTGGCGATCGCCGCCGCCCGGAAGGGCTACCACTGCATCTTCGTCGTGCCCGACAAGGTCAGCTCGGACAAGGTCGCGTTGATGCGCGCCTACGGCGCCGAGGTGGTGGTGTGCCCGACGGCGGTAAAGCCCGAGGATCCGCGGTCCTACTACTCGGTGTCCGACCGGCTGGCCGAACGGTCCAACGCCTTCAAGCCCAACCAGTACTTCAACCAGGCCAATCCGCAGACCCACGCGATGTCGACCGGCCCGGAGATCTGGCGGCAGACCGGCGGCCGCATCGATGCGTTCGTCTGCGGTGTCGGCACGGGCGGCACGGCGACAGGCGTCGGGGGGTATCTCAAGGAACGCAACCCGGACCTCACCGTTGTCGGCGCTGATCCGGAGGGATCGCTGTACTCCGGCGACACCGTCCATCCCTACCTGGTCGAGGGCATCGGCGAGGACTTCTGGCCACCAACCTTCGATCCCGCCATCGTCGACGTGTGGGAGCGGGTGTCCGACCAGGAATCCTTTGCCATGGCACGTCGCTGCACGCGCGAAGAGGGCATTCTGGTCGGTGGGTCCTGCGGGACGGCGCTGGTCGCCGCGTTGCGGTACGCGGCCACCCAGCCGGCGGACGCGTCGATCGTCGTGCTGCTCCCCGACTCTGGTCGCGGCTACCTCTCGAAGCTCTATGACGACACCTGGATGACCGAGCACGGCTTCGTCGAGCACACGTCGGGAGCCGGCACCGTCGGGGACGTCATCGGCGGCAAGGGCGATGATCTTCCTCCCGTCGTCCATCTCCACCCCGACGAGCAGGTCGTCCAGGCGATCGCGCTGCTCAAGGAGTACGGCGTGTCGCAGATGCCGGTCTTCGCCGACGGTGTCCATGACCACGCCGGGACCGACGACATTCTCGGATCGGTCCGGGAGAACGCGCTCCTGGACGCTGCCCTCCGAGATCCGTCGGTGATGTCCAAGCCGATCATCGAGATCCTGCAACCGCCGCTGCCGATGGTGGCAACCGACGACCCACTCGACCGGGCGCTCGCCGAGCTGTCGGGTGGAGCGCCCGCCGTGCTCACCCATGACGGCGGCCGGGTCGTCGGCGTGCTGACGCGCGCCGATCTGCTGTCGTTCCTGGCCACCCGGTAGACGATCCGGCTGCTGGGTTGGACGACCCATCGCCGCAACGACCTCGTACCGTTCGCACCAAAGGATGTCCCATGCAGTTCGAGACCCGCGCGATCCACGTCGGCCAGGACCCCGACCCCCGAACCGGGGCCGTGATCGTGCCGATCTTCCAGACGTCCACGTTCGCACAGCCGCATGTCGGCGAGCACACCGGTTACGAATACGGTCGCACCGGCAACCCGACGCGAACGGCCCTGCAGGAGGCACTGGCCTCGCTGGAAGGTGCCGACCAGGCGGTCTGCTTCGCGTCCGGATTGGCGGCGGAGGACGCCATCTTCCGGCTGCTGAACCCGGGTGACCATGTGGTGATGGCCGACGACGTCTACGGCGGGACGTGGCGACAGATCGTGCAGGTGCATAGCCGCTTCGGTATCGAGGTGTCCGCGGTCGACCTTGCGGACCTGGACGCCGTGGCTGCCGCGATGCGCCCGACAACCAAGCTCGTCTGGGCGGAGACGCCATCGAATCCCCTACTCAAGATCCTGGACCTCCAGGGTCTGGCGGACGTCGCGCACGCCGCCGATGCCCGGCTGGTGGTCGACAACACGTTCGCGACGCCCTACCTGCAGCAGCCGCTGTCGTTGGGCGCGGACCTGGTCGTACATTCGACGACCAAGTACATCGGTGGCCACTCCGACGTCGTCGGCGGGGCGGTCTGCACCGACGCGGCCACGGCCGAACAACTGGCCTTCCTTCAGAACGCCGTCGGCGCCGTACCGGGGCCGTTCGACGCCTGGTTGACCTTGCGTGGCCTCAAGACCCTTGGCGTCCGCATGGATCGACACAACAGCAATGCCCAGCGGATCGCCGACTTCCTCGTCGAGCACCCCCGTGTCGCGCAGGTCGCCTACCCGGGTCTCGCCGATCATCCCGGGCACGCGCTGGCGGCCACGCAGATGCGCGGGTATGGCGGCATGGTGTCGTTTCGCGTCAGCGGCGGCATCGATGCGGCCAAGCGAGTCGCTGAGCGCACGAAACTCTTCTTTCTAGCCGAGTCTCTCGGCGGGGTCGAAAGTCTGATCGAGCACCCCGGCATCATGACCCACGCGTCCGTGGCCGGCACCGCCCTGGAGGTACCCGACGACCTGCTGCGGCTTTCGGTCGGCATCGAAGCTGCCGATGATCTGGTGGAGGACCTGGAGCGCGCACTCGAGTGAGGCGCGGCAGCCTCCGGAACATGCAGAAAGGATGGTGGCGAGGTG